>JBGUQP010000388.1:0-24484 GCA_045131145.1 Lachnospiraceae bacterium
ACGAGTATTTCACCGTATATCCCATCAGGAGTTGAACTGATCAAAGGAGCAGCTACTGAAGATACAATAGATATCCGTCTTGTTGCCGGCGGTAAGGTAATGAATGAAGCAATTGCCAAAACGCCGGAAGATGGCAAGGAGTATACGATAGAGATCGCCGACAGCAAGATCGCGACGGTAAATAAAGCGGGGGTTATACAGGGTAAGAAAGCCGGAAATACAACAGCTGTCATAACAAAGAAATACAGTGAATATAAGCTCAATATCACGGTAGTGGATGCGGGATTCACCCAGAAAAGCTATGCAGTAAATACAGGTGATACGGTATCCCCGATCTTTACGGCTGAGGACATTGAGATATCTTCGTTTGTTTCATCCAAGCCTGATGTGGTTTCCGTATACACTATGACCAATGGCTTATATATCAAGGCAAACAGCAAGGGATCATCAAAGATAACGGCTGTATGCAATGGTAAGAAGTACAGCGCTACGGTTAAGGTATATGATCCTGTTATAGTGGGACAGGATATAGTGCTGCTTGATAATAAGGCCGTAACATTAAGTGTTAAGAACGGTAACGGTAAGACTGAATGGTCAATCGATGATGAGAGTATAGCTACTGTAAAGAACGGTAAGATCAAGGGTGTTTCCAAGGGGACTGCAACAGTGACCGCCAAGAATAACGGACGGATCATGACAAAGGAAATAAAAGTTTACAAAGTTCCCGCGTTTGAAAAGACGTTATATGAAACAAGTGTCGGAAATCCTATAGATGTGGTATTAACCAAGGACAGCGACATGGATGAGCCTGTATACAGCGTAAGCAGCACAAAGGTGGCAACTATCGATACTGAAGGCAGGGTTACGCCAATTAAGAAGGGATCGGTAACCGTGACAGCAGAGATAGGTGGTAAGAAGTACAAGACAAAGGTTAAAGTCAATCAGTGAATACGGATAAACATTAAAGGAGACATATTCTTATGGGCTGGAGCGGGAACAGAGTGGTAAATGGCCTGCTTAAGGTTACAGTCTGTGCCTACCGCCCCTGGATCAGGGATGCCCGGATCATACCATATGGCGATTCCAAGACGACGGCAACAGGTTATTCCTTTCCCAGCGGTCACAGCATGAATGGTGCTTCACTCTATGGAGGCGGGGCAATACGGAAGGAGCTTCCCCGTGTGTTACGCATTGTACTGGGTGTGATCTTATGCCTTATAGCTTTCAGTCGCAAAAGTGATTTTATTTACTATATGTGACGCCGCAGAAAAAATAACAGTAACATCTTAGCATGATTAGGAGGCCTGAAGATTTATGATTAAATGTATGAAGAGATGGATTATAGTGATTTTGTGCGTATCAATGACAGTACCTGTGTATGCGGCGCCTACAGATGGGAGGGGGGTACCGGCTTCTGAAAATGAAGAGGTAGTTTTTGGAAACGATGATCTGATATCCGTAGAAGACATTACGGATAAAGACTATGATAAGATATCCGTAGAAGACATTACGGATAAAGATTATGACCAGATATCCGCAGAAGGTATAGGTTCCATCCCGTCTTCTTTTGATCCCAGAAAAGAGTGGCCGCAGTACATCACGCCTGTCAGAAACCAGGGACACTACGGAAGCTGCTGGGCTCACGGAATGATGTTCGCGGCGGAAGTGAACCTTCTTAAGAATAATTTAGCACCTCAGTATACCAATGAAACTCTTGATCTTTCTGAAAGAGTTTTTAATCATATCACATACAATCAGGATAAATATCCCAATGACTATGATCCGCTTCATAACAGCGTAGGTGAATACAGCACCGGTTCTATGTCGTACGATCAGCCCACCTATTACGATGATGGCGGAAACGCGTATCGAAGCGGGTCGATCCTTCAGCGCTGGATGGGTATCGTACCGGAAAAGGATCCTTACGGTAATCCCAATCCCGACACATATTACAACGATATCCCCAAATCAGGCATTGATAATATGGATGTTAAATATATTTCTCCAAAAGGAGGCAATAACCTTGCACATATGGAGAATATGATCCGTCTGGATAAGGATTACAAAGATGATGTAAAGAAGTACATAATGAAGGACGGAGCGCTTGAGTGCAGCTACTATGCAAACAGCGATTATCTGGGATCTGACAAGGTATCTTTTTATTGCTATGGGGATGATGGTGCGGATCATGAGGTAGGGCTCGTCGGATGGGATGATAATTATGACCGAAAGAAATTCAACGCAAGCAAGGATGATCTGCCTGAACATAACGGTGCATGGCTTTTAAGAAACAGTTGGGGTTCTGATTGGGGTGATGAAGGATATTTCTGGTTGTCCTATGAGGACAAATCTTTAGCTGAAATCACTGCTGTCGAGATGGCGCCGGAAGATGACTATGATAATAACTACTACTATGCCGGAGCAAACTATGACACTCAGTCATACGGCAGTGATATAACGCTGGCGACCGTTTTTAAGGTAAAGGAAGAGGGCGGACTAAGACAGCAGCTTCGGGCGGTCTCATTTGCCTTTGATACATTTGAGTTAGATTATGATGTGAAGATATATAAGGGCCGGTATGAGGAACTTATAAAGAATCCGTCAAGGGGATCAGACTATGATGCATCTGCCAAAGGATACAGGGAATACCCCGGAGTATATACGATCAAGCTCGATCGTGCGGTTGACCTTGAGGCAGGCGAAGCATTCTCTGTTGTTATTGGCCTTAGGCAGGAGTATGGCGGTGCGATAAATCTGTTCATTGAGAAAAAAGCGGGCAACAGTTTTGTCAATCAACATCCCGGTGAGGCATATCTTGATAATAACGGAAGCGGTGTGCTTGTTGATGTATCAGATCCGGCAGTTTACGGAGATGAAGCGCTCAACTTCCGTATAAATGCACTTACGGATCGGATCGAATCAGATGCGGCCTTTGATATAAAGGGTGTGATCGAACCGCCGGAAGGAACTGCATATGATCCCATCTCAAGGACTGTTTCAACGGCATTTACTTCAGATACGAATGTAGTGGGAAGTAAGATAGTTCCCTCAAATGTATTTCAGCTAAAATACACGGACGGAACCGATAAAAGCAAAGTGACCCTTACATCGTCCGATGAGGATATCGTAAAAATAAACAGCGACGGAAGTCTTGTTGCCACAGGAGCCGGAAGGGCATTCATAACCGCAAAATATAACGGCGCAAACGGAACCGAAACGGCCAGGGAGATATCTGTCGTTGTTAAAAAAGAGATCAAACCCGGTTGGTTTGTATATGAAAAAGATAATGCAGACTATCGGCCGAATAATAATGAGATATTCCTGCGCGAATGCACTAACTTTACAGCAACTGTCACAGAACCTGTCACAGAACCTGATGAGGACGATGATGGCGATGAAAATGAAGACGATGATGATGCCGTTCCCGTGTATGGCTGGATCGAGTATGAAAAAGACAAGTATGCGGGTACCTTTACAAGGCTTCCTGCTAATGCATACAGTCTGAAATATTCAGGAAACACTACTGCGACGGATTCCGCAAAGGCCGAGATAAAAACTCCGCAAGACAGCTTCTATTATGCCAATGACCGTACGATAGTGTATTCTATCGGGAAATATGATCCATGGGATCTTGAGATATATTTTAAAGAAGGCAAATGGAATCAGTCTAAGGGGTACTATGAACTCGACTATACCGGAAAAGAATTAGGAAAGATCGTATCAAGTGTTGAATTCAGTGACGGAACTGAGGTTGATTTCAGTTTTCTCGGTTATTACAGATATGATCCGGCTAAAAAAGATTATATAGACGGCGAGGTATATCCGAGAGATGCCGGTATGTATGCTGCGCTCATCGGAGTCGATGAGGATGATTTTAAATACAGGCAGATATTCATGGTATTCGAAATATGTAAGGAGGACCTAAGTAAGTCAACGGTAGAGTACAAGGATGAATATACCTATACAGGGACTGCGATCATTCCTTCGTTCACTATAAAGAACAGGAACGAGATGGAAGTATTCGCAGATCAGTATACGACAGAGGTGAAAAACAACACCGCACTATACGATCTGGAAACACAGGGAATAGGAGATAATGCGCCTTACTTTGTCATAAGGGCGAATGAAAACGGAAACTATACAGGGCAGGCTCACGCTAAGAAGTGGAAGGATTACAAGCATCCCGAAAGATATTATTTCAGTATCCTTCCGGCGGATCTTACGGCTGTCGATAAGACCGGAGCAGCACGAACCCGGATAACTCTTACCCAGGATCCGAAGAGAGCAGGAAAAACCAATGATTATGCGTATACCGGAAAACAGGTGAAACCTGCGATCGGCAAGGTGGAGTATTTCGACGCCGACGGGAAAAACCCTGTAACGATCGATCCCAGGTACTATGACGTAGTCTATGAGAACAATATCTATCCCACAGACAAGAACGATATGGCCATATGTGTCATAACCGGAAAAGGGCCTTATACGGGTTCTGTCTGTCTGGAGTTTTCAATAACAGATGACAGTCAGGCTTCGGTTACGGATAAAGTATCCGTTTCCCTGAAGAATGCGGGGAAGACTGCATATGAGTACACAGGCAGTCCGATAAAACCTGTTGTTGTCGTTATGCTTACAAAAGCTGATGGGACAACCGTAAGGGAACTTAAGAAAAATGAATATACACTTGACTTTTATAATGTCGCAGATTCCGATGATACCGATGCAGTAAATGCAGGTACATGGGCTATAGCGGTCACCCCGGCAGATCCTTACAAGCTTAGTTTCAAGACCAATACCGTCACGCGTTACACCATAAGACCCAGGAAGGCAAACAAGGTTAAGATAACACTTAATACCAGGAGGATCACCCAGGGAAAACGTACAGATGAGGAATACATCGATTATCTGTTAAAAGGTGCCAACCCGGGCGTAAAGTCAGTTAAGGATGGAAGATATGTCATTGATCCGGGCTCTTATCAGGTTACCTTAAGAAACAACAAGTCGTGCGGTATAGCTACGGCAGAGTTTACTTTCAGCGGCAATTATGAAGGAACAAAAGAGGTGTCCTTTAATATCGTCGGCAAAAAGATCGGTAAGCTGAAGTTCTCAAAGATAAAGGATCAGACCATTGTGCTTAACTCCAGGATGGAACCGCAGAAAATATGCCCGATGCCGGGCGATGATTTTACCATTACGGATTCGAACAATGATCCGGTCTTAAACAATATGAACAAGCCGGTGAAATATGAGATCAGATACTACAACAACCGGAATGTCGGAAAAGCGGCCGTATTGGTTATCGGTCGTGGCATTTATGAAGGTACGGCTGTTCTTCCGTTTAATATCGTAAAGAGAAAAGTGAACGTTAAATCAATAACGGTAGGCAATGATGATACGAAAAACGACATTGAAGCTGAATACTTTAAGGGACCGGCTGTTTTCCCGAGTGGGATCAGGGTTATAGATACACACTGCGTAGATATGAATTCAAGTGGTGAAACAGAGTATAAGTCCGGCACTCTCAGGGAAAATGTTGATTATACGATCAAAGTAACGGATAACACGAAGCCGGATATGGTCGGCAAGGTAACGGTAACCGGAATCGGATATTATGAAGGTCAGACATTCAGAACGTTCGAAATGGTCGATAGCAGACCGCATTACAGCAGTAAACGGGACATAGCAAAACTTGTCGAATCTAAAGCATTGATCCTTTACGATAAAAAGCTGGGTATAGATAATCTGAGACCCGATGATAAGAAACTAAGCGAAGTACTCACCAAGGCTTATACCGGATATCCATTTACGCCGGATCCGGCGCTTTATGACAGAACAAATTATCCGGATGAAAAAGAATATAAGATGCAGCCCGGCTATGATTATGTCATCAGGCTTAAAAACAATATTAATGCATCGGCAGATCCTACGGGTAATCATTTAAGCGGACGCGGTACGCCTGAGCTTGTGATCGAGGGTATCGGTCCTAATTATACGGGCTCGTACAGGATCACTTTTGAGATAAAACAGTTAAGGCTAAATACATCATCCATCAAGCCCTTGTGGGATCCAAAGGGAAAGCTTTCGGCTGTAGGATATGCGCCTGACGTCTGTTACAACGGAAAGGCACAAAAGCCGCCGCTGCATTTGTATTACCTTGACACCGGCTATGAAAACTCGGTATATTCAGCACTTCTTCCCGAACTGAATGTTAATGATTTTACTGTAAAATATTTAAATAATAAGATTATTTCCGATGCGGGCGCGAAGCTTACGATAAAGCCGAAGAAACCGGAGAACTATTATTTTATGGATGAACAGCCGACGACACTTGAGTACAGATACAGCATTGTCAAAGGCAATCTTGCGGATTCTGTGATCACGGCTGTTTCCGATCAGAGCTATAAGGGAGTAAAAGTCACTCCCAAACCCACAGTCACGCTTAACGGAGCAAAACTGAAGGAGGGAAGAGATTTCCTGTATGTTTATTCCGATAATGACAGATACGGAGTGGGTTCCGTAAGTATTAAACCGGTTAACACAAGGTCAGAATATGAACTTACCGGCAGCGCACCAATAAACTATTTTGTGATCAAATAACATTGGACAGCTTAGGAGGACTGGTAAGAAAAAATTAGGGAAGGAAGCGGGTATGAAGTCGGTTACCATGGAACGTGTAGAATAAGGCGGAAGCAATATAAAACTATAAACAGGAGATTTCAGGGACATGATGATAACTAATGAAAATACACAAGGGGATCGATGCACAGCCGGATCTGAAGAGCAAAAAGATATCTGCCTGACATAGAGCTTCCAAAGAGGTAAAAAGAATAAACCCGGGTGGATCTGCAGCAGATATCACGGATGAAGATCATTCATTTGTTAAATTTCTTATCCATCTGTATTTTCTGTACTGCCGGATCACTGCCGGCATCTTGGCAAATTCATCCAGAGTCAGTATAAAAGCGACAACCGGTACCGGTGCTTTCAGGATAAAGGCAAAGATCGCGCTAAGAGGTATCACAAGGCACCATACGGTTATAAGGTCGCAATACATTCCGAATTTCGTATCCCCTCCGGCCGGAAGGATTCCCGTCATTATCATTGAATTAAATGAATTGCCTATAACATGGTAGGCGGCGATCAGGAGCATGACTTTAAGATATCCGGCCGCAGCCTCGGAAAGTACGGCAGTCCTTAAAACAAACGGAGTTAAACACAGGATAAGGATCCCGGAAGCTATCCCCACCCATATGGACAGCTTAAGATACTTACCGCCAAGCTCCTTTGCTTCATCAAGTTCACCGCTGCCGAGCAGTCCTCCTATCACGATGCCGGAACCTGCAGCGACACCCCAGCATAAACTTGCAATGATAGTTCTTACTATAACGCTTATGGTATAGGATGATACCGCATCCTTCCCCAGGTGGCCCATTATCACGGAATACATGGTAACGCCTCCGCCCCAGCCCAGATTGTGGATGAGGATGGGGATCATATGGGTGCGGTAAGCCTTACCGATACCCGGGGCGACATTTCCCAGGAGTTTTTTGATTCCCGTATGCGGACATTTGTTCTTTACGATGACTGTCATCGCCAGAACAGCTTCAAACACTCTTGCGATCACGGTTGCAGCAGCCGCTCCCTTCGTCCCTATCCCCTGTATGCTTCCGATCCCAAAGATCAGTACCGCATTGAGGGCTATATTGAGGATGACCGACAGCGATCCTATGACCGAGCTTGCTCTTGCATGATCGCATACCTTTAATACCCCGAAAAGGGTCTGTGATATCGCAGTGACAAAATACGATACCGAGACCATCCTAAGATACCCTGCTCCGATCATTATGATCTCTTCATCAGCGGTAAATATACGCATGACTGCCGCAGGAGAAGCAAATGTCATGACCGAAAAGAGCAGGCCTATGACAAGCTGGTATCTCATAGTTACAGTCATCACCCTGATCACATTTTCTTCATCCTTCTTTCCCCAGTACTGAGCCCCCAGTACATTGAATCCAAGGACTAAGGCCATGACGATCATGGCATGGAAAAAAGCAACCTGTCCCGCAAGAGATACCGCGGAAAGGGATTCCTCACCCAGAAATCCGTTCATGACCGCATCCGATGCGATCACAAGGGAATTCATCAGGTTTTGGAACGCAATGGGACCGACAATGCCGGCCAGCCTTCCGTAATCCCGGTGTTGCCTTAAATATGCTTTCTTCAGTTTATCCGATATCTTTACAGCCATGCGTTATTATTATGGAGTTCCGGCATCTGCTCGGTTACCATATCAAGAAGTTCCCTGCTTCTTATAAAGATTTCGACAGCCCTTATATCCGGCCATATCTCCCTGTCGTGATCGTAAAAGGGAATGATCTTTCGTATCCTGTCATAGATAAGCTGATGGAAGGGGCTTAATTCCTGTCCGTGAGAATCAAGCTGCCTGCGCATATCGATGGCCTGGCATGCGGTCATCAGTTCGTATGCAAGAACAGACAGGGTGTTCTGCACTATGTCACCGGCCTTTCGTGCGGCCGTCGTACCCATGGAAACAAAATCCTCCTGTCCCGCGGAAGAAGGTATGGAATCAACCGAAGCGGGATGGGCCAGAACCTTGTTCTCGGAGACCATCGATGCCGCGGCATACTGTACGATCATATATCCCGAGTTAAGTCCGGCGTCATTGGTAAGAAAAGGAGGCAGGCCGTTTGACAGTGTAGGATTAACCATCCTTTCGATCCTTCGCTCCGATATGTTTGCAAGTTCCGAGGCCGCTATACCCAGCAGGTCAAAGGGAAGTGCCATGGGCTCTCCATGGAAGTTCCCACCCGAAATGACAGCCTCGTCTTCGGGGAAGATCATGGGATTATCGGTAACGGCGTTAAGCTCTATATTGACCTTGCCTATCACATACAAAAGGGCATCCCTGACTGCACCGTGAACCTGCGGGATGCACCGGATAGCATAAGCATCCTGTATGCGGTCATTCTGACACCTGTTAAGGATTTCGGAACCCGTTAGCAGCATCCGCATGTTTTCGGCTACGGTTATCTGACCCTTGTGTCCCCTGGCCTTGTGGATCCTGTCATCAAACGCGCTCTTTATCCCGGTCAGCGCCTCTATGGTCATGGACGAGATCACATCTGCCATCTCCGCCGCACATATCGTATCATAGCAGGCGATCGCTCCGACTGCCGTCATCGCACAGGTTCCGTTGGTCATCCCAAGGCCTTCCTTGGACAGAAGCGTCGGCACCGTCGGGATGGATGCAAGCTTCATCGCTTTCGCTCCCGGCATCACCTTCCCGTCATACATCGCTTCGCCAAGCCCCAGTATGGGCAAAGTCATATGTGCAAGCGGTGCAAGATCTCCCGATGCTCCTAGAGACCCCTTGCGGGGCACAATGGGTGTGACCTTCCTGTTTAACATTTTTACGAGTATTTCGACCAAAATCGGGCGGACGCCGGAAAGACCTACCAGCAGGTTGTTCGCACGCAGTATCATCATTCCCCTTACAACTTCTTCGCTGTAAGGCTCACCCGTTGCGGTACAGTGACTTAAGATAAGGTTTGTTGACAGCTTATCCGTCATCTCCCTGGGTATTGTCACCTTCTGGAGGTCGCCGAATCCGGTTGTGATACCGTATGCGACCCTGTTTTCTGCCTGGATCTTGTCGACCAGCTCTCTTGACTGCCTCATTCTTTCGAAGGCATCGGGATCGATCACTACCTTGGCGCCGTATCTAGCGGCTGCGATAAACTCTTCAAAAACAAGGCTTCTTCCGTCCAGCAGAACAACATCGATTTCTTTTGGATTATATTTCATGGCTTATTTCCTTTGTTAGCGTATGGGCAGTTCACTGAATTTTATCTTGCCGGTTTCTGTTCTTGGGAAGGAATCTATAACCTCTACGCGGAAATGATCGGCAGCTGTATGTATATTCTTCCTTATCAGATCCGCCACGGCCTCCTTTTGGGCATCATCTGTTACGTAGATCACGAGATCATTGTCCGAACCCGTACTCGCACTCAGGATATGGAGCTTATCCATTATCAGCGAGTCCACCTCATCAAGGCTTACCCTGTGCCCGAACATCTTTATTATCCGCTTAATGCGGCCTGTGATAAATAAATATCCGTCTTCATCCAGATAACCCACATCACCTGTCCTAAGCTTCCCTCCCCATTCATTAGGGAGAGCCAGGTCTTCTCCGCTTAAGGCATAACCCATGGCAACGTTTGGTCCCTCATATATGATCTCACCTGACCTGTTTGCTTCATTTATCGGTTCATCCCCGTCAACAAGGGTTATCCTGCCGCCCTGAACCGGCTTCCCAACAGAGCCAATCTTAATACGTGTATCCTGCGCCGGAAGATAGGTGACCACTCCGGAAGCCTCACTCTGACCGTATACGGAATAAAACTGCTTGCCGTATCTTGAAGCATAGTCAGCGTAATACTCGTGCAGCTCATCGCTCAGCTTACCGCCTGCCTCTGACAGGAGCTTAAGATCGGGAAAATCATCTTCAAAGATCCCGATCCGCTTAAGCATGTCATATGTATTCGGAACCCCGTGAAAGGAGGTTATCTTTTCTTCTTCAAAGAGGTCCCAGAAATCTTCCTCCATGATGCTCTTATCTGTGGCAACAATAAGCCCGCCTGCGGTCAGCGTGGCATTTATTATGGTGATACCAAACGAATACTGCATGGGAAGCGCCGTTATGGTACGCTCCTTATCCGTAAGCTCCATGAATGCAGCATTCGCCCCTGCATTGAACCTGACATTATCAAAGGACTGTCTTACGAACTTCACAGAACCCGTTGAACCCGATGTTGTGATCATAAGTCCCAGGTCCGGGTGTACGGGATAGTTGCTGTCGTAATTGGTTTTAAGAAGGCTGTAATCCCTGAATTTATGCGCCTCTTTCATAAATGGGTATTCGGTCCCCATGCCTTCCGGAACAAGGATATAGGCCGGAAGATAAGCGCCCATTATATCGTTTCGCATCTCAGCCGTGATCTCAGAAGATACGAGCATGACAGGGGAGCCTGAATCAATGGAGGCGGCATATCCGTAGATCGCACCGATCATGTTACGGCATATGATCATTATGAGCTTCTTATCCGGGTTCAGTTCACTCATGAGTCCCGACCCGGCAACGAGCTCTTCGTAGGTTACGCTGTTTCCCTTATAGTCAATGAGTGCGGTACGACCGCCTGACTTTTCAAAGTCCCATATTTTACCCACTGTATCAACCCTCCTCCTTTTCCCCGAGCTTTTTCCTGACCATCGTAAGCCCCGACTCGTAGGAATTGACTTTTAATGCTTCCCTCCCCCTAAGGGATATATCAAACGCTTCCTCAAGCCTTGCGATAAAAGTCATCTGCCTGATGGAATCCCAACCCTCGTCACGGAAGCGGAAGCTGACAGGGTTGAAGTCTGTTCCGGTGAAGCAATCCGAAAAAACATCCCAGTACTTCTCGGCTATGGTAATATTCTGATCCTTTTCCTTTTTATCGATAATGGCTTTGCTTGGTTCGTACAGTAAGGACTTACTGTTTTCACCCATTATCCTTGCGGGATTTCCGATCACGGACGAATCGCCCGGTATATCGGAAAAGACTGCGGCGCCGAGAGCGATATTACTGCCTCTTCCCACACGGATCCTGTCTTTTAGTGATGAATTTGCACCGATATGGACATCACTCTCCACGATCGTATGGCCTCCGATAAATGCTCCGCTGCCTACCGACACATGGTCGCCTATCACCGAATCATGCCCGATGCTGGCATTGTGTGAGACAAACACGTTTATGCCTATCCTTGCAGCGGAACCTATATATGCCCCGGGTGATACCACGATTCCTTCGCCTATCTGTGCATCGGAAGCAACAAAAGAACCCGGATGGAAAACAGCAGCTGCAGTATATCCTGCCATTTTCATTTTATCATAGAGTTCTTTTTTGAAGCGTATTTCACCGACCGTTATCAGGAAGTTAACCTCTGAGGGATCATATTTTTTCTTAAAATCCTGAAAGTTATAAACAGGACAATCAAGGATACTGCCTGTGGCAATATCGTCTATAAACACGATGTCCGACCATTTGCCTTCCTCTTTTGCTATAAGCCTGACATCCCTGCCTATGGCTCCGGAACCGTACAATGCAAGTACCATAATCCCAACCTCCTGAATTTAAGAATAGAATTTTTCAACCTCTTCCTTAAGGCGTTTTAACTGCGCTGTCTCCCTGTCATTCCATAGAGGCTTACCGTCATCATCATACGGTGACAGAAGCTTATCAAGATACCCCTGCCCGGCTGCTATTCGCCGTGATTCCTCAAATACAAGTTCAAATACCATGCATATATGCGAAATGTGGAGCTCAAAGCCGGATCCGATAAGGTCTCTGGGAATGCATCGATGGGCATATACGTACTCCATGACTTCCTCAGATGCTTCCTGTTTATCTTTCGGATAGTCCCAGCCCTTTCCGGCGCGCTGTTCATACGGTACCTCGCAGACAACCCGTAGGATGTCTATCTTGTCGGCATCCCGGATGATCTCACAGAAGAGCCTTGTACGGTCATCTGTATCGTCGGGTATGACCAGCTTGTTATGCGCTCTTATGGCTGTTTCGACAAGCCTGCTGTCCTTTGGATCAAATCCGGCGGGAATGAACCGCTGTATCTCCCCGTCCTTAAAGAGGATATCCGCACCCAGCTCGGCGTGGTCGACCGAATGGATGTCACTGTAGGTGCCGTACCTTTTGACCTGCTCAAAGCGGCCAAAATCATGCAATAATCCCAAAAACCGTGCCAGATCCGTATCATCCCTGTCAAGCCCCTCTTTTGAGGCTATCCTTTCGGCGTTTTCCGCTACCCTCATGGTGTGGTATATCTTGGTTTTTATCATGACATCCGAAGCATCGAAGGCTACGGAATAGTCTAAAAAGGCCTTATCGGCCGCTTTTTTATCGATCATTGGATGCCTTTCTTATATCTCGATTTCTTTTCTTATCTTATCTTTAAACGTCTTTCTTATATTATTTTAATATTTTATCAGTATTTATCGCCGTCAACAAGTGAGAATGTCTTTCGTTGAAAGGAGGTGGTATTTGTGGTAGGCTTTTCTATGAATATTTATATTGACTTTGACGATTGTCTGTGTGAAACGGAGGAACCGTCCCCCTGTTTCATGGTTAAGTGAAAACCGGACGGCGATTTGACAATATCCTTGAAACTGCCGGTATGTACCAGTCCCTGGCACCAGGGTGCATAATAACTATAATGGTAAAAGATTTAAGCGGAGAGGAGCGACCGTTTATGACTCTTGGAAATAAAATATTATGGGCAGTGGAATTATGGAAAATCCGCGTTAGCTATAGCCGGATGTGTAGGAAAGGGATATGAAAAGTGTCATGAATTTGGGGTAGATGCCGTTTTTCCGATTGTTCCTTCTCCTATGAGTATCCGGGAAGCCATGGACAAAGAAACTGCAAAAGAAAATGTTAAAAGAACTGCGCTTGAGATAGCCGGACTTTTGACACTGAATAAAAGAAAAGGTAAATAAAATAATGAATCTGTTTAATGGTGTAATTCAAATTACAGGTATCACATTCCAGCTGTTTGTAATTTTCGCAGTGATTTTCCTCGGGTATTTGATCGGGCGGATAAACTGTAAGGGTGTCAGTATGGGAACTGCCGGTATATTTCTTACGGCACTTTTATTTGGCGCAGTCTTTGGCGCGGATATCCATAAGACTATGACTTTCAGAGGGGATGATCTGACCTCTCAGGCATTTCAGATCATTGAAAATACAGGGCTTATATTGTTTATCGGTTCGGTTGGTATGATCGCAGGTCCGGGTTTTTTCAGTAATCTTAAAAAGAATCTGAAATCTTATATCTTCATCGGATTCGTTATTATTCTGAGCGGGGTGCTCACCTCTGTTGCCTGCTATTATATTGGTCTTAATTATGTTGAAGTTCCGTCTGAGGCAGCTGCTCTTGGCATTACAGAACGCCAATACATGATATCCATGGTGACCGGGATCATGTCGGGTGCGCTCACATCCACCCCGGCATTTTCAGCCGCTCAGGCAACCGCAGCCTCACTTGTTTCCGCTGATGCGGCCCAGACTCTTCAGGACGCAATAACGATAGGGCATGCCATAGCATACATTTTCGGTGTTATCGGGGTAGTCCTTTTTGTGCAGCTTATACCAAGAATCCTTAAGGCTGATATGAATGCAGAGCGGAAGATAATTGCTTCGGAAAACAAAGGGGAAGAAACACGGGCGAGGGAAAAGGAAGCCGGCTTTAAGATCGACCCCTTTGGTTTTGCAGTGTTCGGATTGGTTGCTGTTGTGGGTATTTTCATAGGTATGATAAAGGTACCGCTCTCCGCCAAAGGTTTTTCCGGGACCTCCTTCAGCCTTACAACCACGGGAGGTGTTCTGATCTCGGCTATCTTTTTCTCATATTTGGGTCATATCGGTCCTGTAAGCTTTGCCATAGACCATAGTATATTGAAGGTTCTTCAGGAACTTGGCCTTATTTTTTTCCTTATCGGAGCCGGTATTCCCGGTGGTGCTTCCTTTGTCAAATACTTCCATCCGATATATTTTGTTTTCGGATTGATCATAACCATCGTGCCAATGATAATCGGATATATAGTGGAGCGGATGATCCTTAAGCTTCCTCTTCTTGATTCACTGGGCGCCATAACGGGAGGTATGACATCCACCCCGGCTCTTGGCTCACTTATAAAGACTGCGGAAACAAATGATGTCGTGTCATCGTATGCATCTACCTATCCGATCGCACTCATCTGTGTTGTACTTGGGGCACAGTTTCTTATCCTGTTGTTTGGCGGGTGACATATCCTTGCGGAGAAGTGTTTATGAAGAATGATTGATGCATTTGGCCATCTTGCAGGCGATGAGCTTATCAGAGGTAACAGGAATCATGAAAAGATGTAAAGACATCAGAAATGACAATACTTTTCCAGAACTTTAAATATGAGCCCGGGTTCCACCGGCTTGCTTAAGTGGTCATTCATACCGGCATTGCGGGTTTTCTGAACATCCTCATCAAATGCATTTGCGGTAAGGGCGATGATGGGGATGGAAGCTCCATCCGGATGGCCGCTGCTTCTTATCAGTTTCGCCGCTTCCAGACCATCAACTTCAGGCATTCTCATGTCCATGAATACAGCAATATAGTAGCCTGCTTCATGAGACGTGAAAAGGTCGACGGCAATCCTTCCGTTTCCGGCCACATCGGTTTGTACACCCTTTGTACTAAGAATTGCAACCATGATCTCGGCATTTATAGGCATATCTTCCGCCAGAAGGACCCTCTTTCCTTCAAGGTATTTATCCGCCGAACCGGCATCATGAACAGAATCAACAGTATCAACAGAAGTCTCTTCAGGTGATCCTTTTATTTCAGACTTGTCAAATGTTAAGGTCAGTGTGAAAGTTGTTCCTTTACCCTTTTCACTTTCGACTTCGATCTGTCCGTCCATCATTTCCACAATGCTTTTGGTTATGGGCATACCAAGACCGGTGCTCCCGTATTTACCGGTAGATGCATTATCCTCCTGACTGAAGGCATCATAAATGTGCGGAAGGTATTCGCTGCTAATGCCTATGCCGGTATCGCTTATAATAAACCTGAAAGTCTTTGAGCTGTCGTTATCCGATACTTCCTCAATCCTGAAATCTATGCTGCCTCCTTCTGGAGTAAACTTGACTGAGTTCCCGAGAATGTTGATAAGTACCTGCTTAAGCTTCATGGCATCACCGGCGTAACAGCCGCCGATATCTCCGGTTACGTCAAAATCATACCTTAAGTTTTTTTCATTACACTGGCCGGTCATTATGGTGTTCACCTGATCTATTTCATCAGATAACTTAAAGGGTTCTTTTTTAAGGGTCTGCTTGCCGGATTCTATACGGCTCATATCGAGTATGTCATTTATTATTTCAAGAAGATGTCTTGCCGATGTACCTATCTTGCGTAAATATTCTTTAGTCTTATCGCCGGTGTCGGGATCATTTAGAGCAATATTATTTATACCTATGATCGCGTTCATAGGAGTCCTGATCTCATGGCTCATGTTTGAAAGAAATGCTGATTTTGCCTTACTTGCTTCTTCGGCAGTGCGGAGTGCATCTTTAAGTGCCTCACGGTATTCATCCTTTTCATCTTCCACAACAAAACTGTGCAGCAGACAGGTGCCAAGCAGATATCCCATGGCATAAAAGGGCAGCAGCGGATAGAAGAGCTGAACGCTTATGAAAATCGTAATGGCGATGCCGAAGAGGCCTATGGTTAGATGGCGTCGCCTGTCCGTACCGCGGGTCCTTGAAGTATTTATCAGAGTATAGAGTGATGTGAGGAGAAATAGGATGATCTGAATGGTAAGAGTAACATACCTGGCTATACCTGCATGATATTCTCCCTCGGTATCAAAACTGAAAAGTACCGGAACAAAAAAATTAACAATAACGATTATTATTTCAAAGCATAGAAACATGCTCCCCGCATAGTAGAGAAACCTGCCGAATCCCTGCTTGTTTCCAAGATAAACAATAACATATCTGGTCCACAGCATAACTGCTGTAGCCATTGCGATAAAATGGATAACCGTATCTATATAAACAGCCGTGACAAGATGATGTGATTCCAGTATTCCCCACAGCATATCGGTTATATAATATGCGGTTATCCCGTAAAGCAGATAACGATATGCCCTGTATGCCGGAGCACGCAGATAATCATCTTTTTTCCATAAAACATCCCTGTTGTTGATCAATAGGATCGCAGTTGCAAGAATGCCTATTATCGAATATGTCATAATTCTTCCTTCCACACATCCGTATTGTCAAGTCCTATATCGGACTCCCATGTTTATTTGATTTTATTATACATTTTACAATCGGTTCTTTCAATTGATCATGCAATTGTCTGAATATTATGATATCATTAAAATGTGAATTTCTTCTGATACCTTTCAAACCATTGAGGGCTTAACATAAACAGATATTATTGATCAAAGGAGGAAGCAAGATGGAAAAAAAGATTAAGAGGTTATTGGTGATAATGCTGACCGGAGTGTTCTGCATGAGTATTTTTGCAGGCTGTTCAAAGAAAGAAGAAGCTAACGAGCCTGAGGCATATGAACCTGAGGCATACGAAGAGGAAGATTATGAAGAAGATGATAACGGGTATGAAGACTATGAAGAAGAGGAAGAGGTTGTAGAAGAAACACAGGAACCGTCTTCGGAAAGTGCTGAATTTGCAATAGGCAAGTGGTATACGGAAGGCTACGACGTAGATGAAAACTGGTCGGGAAGTTATGTTATCGAGCTTAAGGAAGACGGAACCGCGACCTGCGAAGGATACCGTAACAGAGATGCGGGAACATATGAAGCCACAGGTACAGACAGTGTGCTCATAACATTTACTGACTGTGAAGTTGATGAGGTAGGAGAGGGCTTCAAGCCGGTAGAAGGTTTTACATATACGATCGATATGAAGGTAACGGGCGATGATGCAACGATCAGTATCGATGCTCCCGATGTGATCAGTAATCTGGAGGATGGCACTGTTCACAGAAACGATGGGCAGTCCGATAGCCAGGGGTCACCCGTGGGCAAGTGGTATACGGAAGGTTATGACGTAGATGAAAACTGGTCAGGAAGTTATGTTATCGAGCTTAAGGAAGACGGGACCGCAACCTGCGAAGGATACCGTAACAAAGATTCCGGGAAATACGAGGTAAAAGAAGACGGCAAGGTAGTGATTACTTTTGATTTCTGTTCAACAGATGAGGTTGGTGCAGGATGGGTGGCAGCAGAAGGCTACAGCTATACCGTTGACATGACGATAGACGGTGATGAAGCAAAGATAAAGGTCAATGCATCCGGAGATGACAGCAATCTGGAAGACGGTACCCTCCACAGAGAGCCGGGTAAAGATGCAGGGAAAGCAGATATAAGCAGATCATCAAAAAGTAAGGCCAAGAAAGGCAGAAAGGTCAGCTTTGTAACGTCTGATTTTGAAGGAAAAAAGATAACAAGTGAGGAGATATTCTCACAGCATGAAATAACAATGGTTAATATTTGGGCAACCTGGTGTTACTGGTGCATTGATGAGATGCCCAAGCTTGAAAGTTTAAATAAGAGTCTTGCCAAGAAGGACTGTGCGATAGTGGGACTGCTCGGTGACGTTGAGGAACCCGATACCCTTTATGAGGCAGAGGAAATACTTGAAGAGAACGACATTACATACCTTAATATCCTTCCATGGGATGATGCGCTCGAGAAGGACTTTATAATAAGAGATGTATGGCCGACCAGTTTCTTTGTGGACAGAGAGGGATATATAATAGGTGAACCTGTAGAAGGCGCCGCACCGGATATGTACGAGAAATATTTTGATGACTTATTAAACGGAAAATAAGGAGACCCTGCTTGAGAGTAGTTATTATCAGGCATGCAGAAGTTGATTTTAGCTGGAGCAGACGATGTACATCCTGGGAGTTTGATTCAGACTGCAGAAAGTATGATCTTTCTCCGATCAAGGATGTGACATATAGCATTCCTCAGCTTGAATATCAGAGAATATACATCAGCGAATTATCCAGAAGTCGGGATACAGCCAAAGTACTGTTTCCCAAAGAAACATATTCCGCATCCGGGCTTATAAATGAAGTTCCGCTAAAATCAAGCTTTGATACAAGAATAAATATGCCCTTGTGGTTTTGGAATCTGACGGGTCGTTTGCAGTGGCTGTTTAATTGTTCCAGGCAGGTTGAGGGACATCGGCAAACCAAAGAGCGTGCAAAGGAATTTATTGAGCTTATCGGAAAAGATGACAGGAACATAGCTGTTGTTACACATGGATTCTATATGCATACTTTATTAGGGGAGATGAAAAAAGCGGGATTCAGAATGGAGAAAACTTCCGTAGAGTTTAAGAACGGAGAATATATCATTGCGTATCACATGTAATTTTTCAATGGCTGAAACCATCAGGGATATCTCGATGGGAATGACCGACTGATATATTGGGAAAGAGGCAGACAAGGTATTACGGACAGTTGATTTTTATCGATCATTCCTCTTGGCCTTGTACATGTCCTCATCAGCCTTGACGATAAGATCTTTTAGAGTGGAAGACCCGTCTGAAGATGCGATACCTATACTTACAGTCAGATCAAAAGGTATGCCGGTATCGGTATTTACGGCAATAAGCTTTTCTTTTATTGTTTCTTTGAGAAGATTTGTTTCTTCCGGGTCTTCTGCCTCGATCAGGATGGCGAATTCATCGCCTCCGTACCTTGCGATGTTTGCTCTCTTGGGAAGCCTGCGGCAGCCCAGGCGCAGGGCTTCTGCGATATTTTTAAGTGCAGCATCACCCTGAACATGTCCGTAGGTATCATTAATGGATTTGAATTTGTTTGCATCGATCATAAGAAGGTATATTGTATCACCTTCTCCGTGATTCTTGATCCATTGTCCGTAGAAATGATTCAGCTGCTTCCGATTGTTAAGGCCTGTGAGCGGATCCAGGGATATAAGCTGGTCTATCCAGTTCAGATATAATACAAGAGTGGTGATAGCCAGTACTCCGCAGGCAACAGGCAGTCTGGGATAAACAAACTGAATGATCCCGGCCAGGGCGGGAGCTGCGGGGAATAGGATAAGGGGGATAAGAACAATCCGGTCACCCTTATATGACTTGCTTAACAAACCACTGACAGTTCTTATAAATGCCACAAGCACATATGAATATGAAAGCAGGTATGTAAGTATAAAGTACGGCCCCCTATGATAATCGCCATTTGAATCAACATAAAACAGAAAACCGTTAAAGATGTTTATGGTAAGTAAGATCGCCATAAACCATAGAATAAGAGAGGCAGCCCGGACGCATCTTTTATCCCTGGCAAAAGCCGTATCGCGCAGATGTTCAAAGTAGATGAACCAGAAAAAGCACATCATGGATGTAGCGAAAAAGTAGACTTCCTTGCAAAAGAGCATCGCGATACCGTCTGCCCTGCCGAAACGTAATAAGTGCGTATTGATCAGAACGAAAATCGTATCCGATGCGAAGAAGACCATCTCCGCTATTATCGACATGGCAAAATTCCGCTGTGCAACCATTTTGGACAATCCGTTGGTCTTGTGAAGGATGATCCATATGAGCGCAATTGATAAAAGATTTATTTCCAAATATAAGATTGAATACTCTGATTGAATCATATTTGTATTTTATAACACCTCTGTTGTTTGATCGAATCATATCTATTATATATTCTTCAACGGATTATTACAATTACGTATCAGCTTATTACAGGCCTAACCGCTGACAAACAGCCTGTATTTCACATGAATTATCCGCCTTATTGGACACATGAACACTTCCCAGCTGATAAACTTTCATTATCAGATACAGGAGGTGACTATTATGAGGATATACACCGGGTGCTGCAAAGGCAGAGGTGACAAGGTGAGCGAAGATATACAGCATGGCATGATAGCGGGAGTGGCCGGTGGTGTCTTGTGCTGGATCGGAATCAATGTGCTGGTTTTCGCGGATAATACAGCCATTGGTGCAGGTATACTCTTATTATGGTTCATATTTATGGTTTGCGGGATCGTGCACTTTTCGTAAAGTCGGTATTGACATATTATGTTGCGAGCAATATAATGTTGCAAAAGACATAATCCGATACAGACATGAGGAAGGGAGACTGATGATATGGACAAGCTTATTAATACTGTAATGGGAAGAAAGAGTGTACGTACTTATGACGAGAGGCCGGTCAGCGATCAGCACCGGAAGGATCTTGAAGATTATATAAAGACGATCAGTAACCCCTTTGGTATACCTGTGGACTTTGTTTTACTGGATGCTAAGGATAACGATCTTAGCAGTCCCGTACTATCAGGCGAAAGTTTATATGTGGCCGGTAAGGTTGCAAAGAAGCCCTATGCGGATGTGGCATTCGGATTCTCATTTGAGAAGCTGGTCCTGTATGCATGGACACTCGGAATAGGGACTGTCCTGATAGGCGGTACGATGAAGCGCGAAGTATTTGAGGCGGCTGCGGGATTAAAGGATGGAGAGATGATGCCCTGCGTGAGCCCATTAGGGTATCCCGCCAGGAAGAAATCGCTTAAGGAAACCATGATGCGCAGGGGCGTCGGGGCCGATACAAGATTAGGCGGGCATAAGCTCTTTTTCGCAGACGAATGGGGAAGAGCGCTAACTCCTGAGGATGATATGGCAGATATCCTTGAAATGGTAAGGTGGGCACCTTCGGCTGTAAATAAGCAGCCTTGGAGGATCATTTTTAAGGATGGTCTTTATCATTTCTATGAGAAAAAGGATAGGGGCTATATAAATGATGCGACAGGAGACCTTCAGAAGGTTGATATCGGTATTGCATTATGTCATTTTATGATGGGCCTTGAAGAGAAGGGGAAGGAAGCTAAGGTAACGATTTCCAATCCCGGAATAGCTATACCGGATGAGGCAGAATACATAGCCAGTGTGGAAATTATGTAAAGGGGGGTTGACATTTATCATCTTTTATAATATTCTTTGATCATAAACCGACCGACGGTCGGTCGGGAGATATAACCTGCACAATCAGAGAATGAAAAAGAGAAATATAACCGGAAGTTTTATTAAATGAACAGATGCAGGGCCGGTTTGTCAGACCGGGAAAGGCAGAGGTAAATGAGAATGAAGGATAATGCAGATGTAAGTACAGTTAAGAAAGGCAATTTCGGCAAGTTTATGCTTCTGTGGAGCGGTGAACTTATATCGTCAATAGGCGGTGGACTTACAAGTTTCGGACTAAGCGTATATGTATTCAGGATGACAGGGTCTGCTTCGGCCACGGCTCTGGTTGCCCTGCTTGCTTTTCTGCCGACACTTCTGTTGAGCGTTCCCGCAGGCGTGCTGGCCGACAGGATGGACAGGCGGCTTCTTATGATCATAGGGGATGGCTGCTCGGCGATAGGAGTCATTTTTATCCTTATATGCATGCTCGGCGGCGGAGCTTCCCTTACGCAGATATGCATCGGCGTGACCGTAAGTTCCATCTTTTCAGCCCTGCTCGAACCTGCATACAGGGCCACGATCACAGACCTTTTGGATAAGGATGAATACACAAAGGCAAGCGGTATCGTGGGACTGGCGGGAAGCGCAAGATACCTTATATCACCTCTTATTGCGGGACTCCTGCTAGCTGTCTCCGATATAAGCCTCCTCCTTGTGATCGATATATGCACATTTTTCCTGACGGTCATTGCAACACTTATAGTAAGGAGCCATCTTGAGACCAAAAAGGAAGAACATACAACATCCTTCACGGCCGACCTTAAGGAAGGCTGGGCAGCGGTCACGGGGAACAGGGGAATATTGCTCCTCGTATTGATGACATCCGGTGTGACTCTTTTTATGGGTGCCATACAGATATTGTCAGAGCCCATGATCCTTGACTTTGCCGACAGTAAGACACTTGGTATCACGGAAACAGTGTGTGCGTCGGGCATGCTTGTATCCGGCATACTTCTTGGGATACGCGGCATTAAAGGAGGGCATGTTAAGATATTATCCTTGGCGTTATGCGGATGCGGGATTGCGATGATTTTCTTCGGAGTTCGTGAATACATTCCGCTTATCACCGCTGCGGGATTTGCCTTTTTCTTTATGCTGCCCTTTGCGAATTCCTGTCTTGACTACCTGACCCGTACCAACATCCCGGATGAGCTTCAGGGAAGGGCCTGGGGTGTGATAGGCTTCATATCCCAGCTTGGATATGTGGTAGCATACGGGCTCTTCGGTGTGCTGGCCGATGCGGTGGCCGGATGGACCGGACAGGGCGTAGGCCGGGGCGCAGGGATCACTATAATGGTTTCGGGCCTTATAATGGCGATCATCGCCGTATCTATATATTTTAATAAAGATATACGGATGCTGGAGTTGGGGAACCGTCCCCTTGTTTCAAAAGGAGAGAGTTATGGCAGAATCGAAGAGTGCTGAGGAAAGAAGAGAGGAAATAATGGATGCTGCGGCCGAGCTGTTCTCGACCAAGGGTTACGAAGAGACGACAACAACCGACATAATGAAGAAGGTTGGTATAGCGAAGGGAACCCTGTATTACCATTTCGCATCCAAGGAGGAGATACTTGATGCCCTGGTAGAGCGGATGGGCAGGCGGCTTATTTCTGCGGCCAAGATATGTGCGGCCGAAGACGCACCAATATACGAAAGGGTATTTAAGGTGCTTATGTCCCTTAATGCAGGCAGTATAGGGGGAGAAGACATCATTGAGATCATACACCAGCCGAGGAACGTGCTCATGCATGAAAAGTCACGCGCATTGGTGCTCCGCGAAGCGGGACCTATCCTTGCAGGCCTTGTACGCGAAGGAGTGGATGAGGGGCTTTTTGACTGCGAGTATCCGGAGCTTACTGTTGAAATGATCATGGTCTACGTCCTTATAGCATTTGACGGTGGAGATATTATTGAGCCCGACATGCAGCCGGAGCGGATAAACGGCTTTATCGCCATAATCGAGAGGATGCTTGGAGCCGGGAAGGGTTCCTTTGATTTTGTAAGGCAGCTGTTCTGATACCGGCTGCTTTAAACGGTATGCTTTGTAAGATAATAGAGAGGTCAGCTGTATGAACATGCACATAAAGATGCTTAAAAATGATTTTGCGAAGAAGGGATGGAAGAATACGATCCTGTATGCCTTCATGTTCATGTCCGTTCTTACGGCATCCCTGGTCGTTCTCATGCTCACTCAGCTCTTCACTTCGATAACCGCGATGTATGAAACGGCGCGTCCCCCACACTTTTTACAGATGCATATGGGGGAGTTAAATGAAGAGGATATTGAGAAATTCAATAAGGACTTCCCCGGACTAACTCATTCTCAGATCATATCCATGATAGACGTACACGGTGAGGACATTACCGTTTCGGGTAAGGCAGGATCTTTCACCCTGGCTGACTGCAGGCTTGATATAAGCCTTGTAAGGCAGAACGACGGATATGATGTCCTTCTTGATGATGAACGTAACCCGGCAGAAGTTTCACCCGGAGAGATCGGGGTTCCCGTTATCATCCTTGATATGTATGATATTGCGGAAGGTGATGTGATCACCCTTTATTCAAACGGAGAAGCTTATGAGTTTAAGGTTTCGGCGATAGTTTATGATGCAATGATGAATTCAACCATGTGCTCGTCCACACGCTTTCTCATAAGTGATGATGATCATGACAGGATGCTTGGCAGGGTCGGCGAGACGGAGTACATGATCGAAGCCTATTTTACGGACAGCTCCCTTGCAGCGTCCTATCAGACGGAATACGAACAGAACAGCCCGTCTCTTCCACGTAACGGCCAGGCGATCACCTATACCATAATATTCCTTTTAAGCGCATTGAC
>JBGUQP010000389.1:0-2252 GCA_045131145.1 Lachnospiraceae bacterium
AACGATCATCAATGCATTCAAGATCAAGGAAATCAGATCGAGACTGCTGTTTACACTTGCATGTCTGGTTGTAGTAAGAATCGGTTCCAATATCACCGTTCCCGCTATCGACAGCACCATGCTTAAAGAGTGGGCAGACAATCAGCTGACACAGGGTCTTCTTGCTACCCTTACAGGTGGTGCTCTTTCAACTCTTTCCATCTTTGCACTGAGCATATCTCCCTACATTAATGCGGAGATCATCATGCAGCTGCTTACCATTGCAATCCCGAAGTTAGAGGAAATGCAGAAGGATGGCGAGGACGGAAGACAGAAGATCCAGAAGATATCAAGATATCTTACCGTAGTTCTTGCTCTTATCGAGTCAACAGCTATGGCTATCAGCTTCGGCAGAAGCGGATATTTTGTAAGCCACACCAATTCGTTTACCGAAGTGGCTACAGTAGCACTTGCATTCACAGCCGGCACCGTATTTCTTATGTGGCTTGGTGACAAGATTACAGAGAAGGGTGTTGGAAACGGTATATCGGTCATCCTGTTGATCAATATCGTATCCCGTCTTCCTCAGGATATCAATACCTTAGTAACCAAGTTCGTTCTTGGTCAGGGTAATGAGTCCAGAAGCGGTGCAAATGCAGTAGTATGGGGCATCATCAGTGCAGCCATCATCATCGCGATCATCGTAGGTATGGTAGCACTCATCGTTCTTCTTCAGGATGCTGAAAGAAGGATCCCCGTACAGTACACCAGAAAGATCGTAGGACGTAAGCAGGTCGGCGGACAGGGATCAAGCATCCCCATGAAGGTTAATACTTCAGGCGTACTTCCCGTAATCTTCGCTATGTCCATACTTCAGTTCCCCATCATCATTGCTTCGTTCTTTGGTGCTAAGGGAATGAGGGAGAACGGAACATTCGGTAACAAGCTTCTGTATCTGATCGATCAGAACAACTGGTTCCATCTTACTCCCGAAGGAGAGTTTAAATATACTCTCGGTGTGATCATATACATCGCACTCATCCTGTTCTTTGCATATTTCTATACAGCTGTTTCATTCAACCCTATAGAGATATCGAACAACTTAAAGAAGCAGGGCGGATTTATCCCCGGTATCAGACCCGGTAAGCCCACTTCGGATTACCTTACACAGATACTTAACAGGGTAATCTTTATCGGAGCTATAGCACTTAGCATAGTTGCTGTACTTCCTATATTCTTTACAGGAATATTTAATGCAAATGTTTCATTTGCAGCAACCTCTATCATAATCGTTGTAGGTGTTATCCTTGAGACTATGAAGCAGGTTGAGTCCATGATGGCAGTACGTCATTATAAGGGATTCCTGGATAATTAATTGATCTATATTGCCGGCGGAGATTTTTTCTTCGCCGGCTTTAGAAGTCATTATACCGCACGGTGTTTCCGAACAGTTTTTATGTTGGGAAACAGCTTGGAGTATAATGGATTTTAAGGAGAACTTATATGAAAATAGTTATGTTGGGAGCTCCCGGCGCAGGCAAGGGAACTCAGGCAAAAATGATAGCAGCAAAGTATGATATCCCTCATATTTCCACAGGAGATATCTTCAGGGCAAACATCAAGGAAGGTACAGAACTTGGCAGAAAGGCTAAGGAGTACATGGATCAGGGTCAGCTCGTTCCCGATTCACTTACCCTTGAACTTATCATGGACAGATTCAGCAAGGCTGACTGTGCTAACGGATACGTACTTGACGGATTCCCCAGGACCATCCCTCAGGCAGAAGCTTTAACAAAGGCTCTTACCGAAAAGGGAGACAAGATCGATTTTGCGATCAACGTAGATGTTCCCGATGAGAATATCGTGAGCAGAATGTCAGGAAGACGCTGCTGCTTAAAGTGCGGCGGAACATTCCACGTAAAGTATAACCCTCCTAAGACAGAGGGCATATGTGACCTGTGCGGTGCAGAGCTCGTTATCCGTGATGATGACAAGCCCGAGATCGTTAAGAAGAGACTTGTTGCTTATCATGAGCAGACACAGCCCCTTATCGATTACTACGCAAAGGAAGGCGTACTCCAGAACGTTGACGGTACCGTTGATGTAGACGTAGTATTCAATAACATAGTAGAGATACTCAGCAAATAAGTATTGACAATAACATTTGGCGGATGTTAGATTAGGAGATAAAAGATGGCAATCACTATTAAATCGGAGCGCGAGATCGAACTCATGCGCGAAGCCGGTAAGATTTTATCAAAGGTACATGACAT
>JBGUQP010000390.1:0-7848 GCA_045131145.1 Lachnospiraceae bacterium
AGTCCTCTCAACAGCACCTGCTCCTCCTGCCTTAGGCGCTTCCGGCTTAAGTATCTCCGAAGCGTTAAGCACAAGAAGTCTTCGGCATGACAGATAATTGGCAAATCCGCTGCATATGACTACGGATATAAAAACAAGCGGGATCAGATAGGACATTTCCATCGTCCAGTCGGGAACAGAGTATATCTCCTCAAAATCCTCTATCAACCAGCTTCCGAGTCCGTAATACCCGGTCAGTGTACCGGCAAGACATCCAAGTAACGAGATCACTATAGTATAGGATATATAATGGATGGTTATCGTTGTCCTTTTAAATCCCAAAGCCTTAAGAGTACCGATGACTGTTCTCTGCTTGGCCGTTATCCTTGACATTGTGGTGATCGTACTTAACAGCGCAAGCACAACAAACAGCGTCGGAAACACCTTCATCATGGTCACGTTGAAGTTACAGTCCGATCGCTGCGATGCATATCCGTCCTGCTCGGACTTGGTCATGATACTTAAGGATGCTTTGGATAAGTTATCCAGTATATCAAGCTTGGCTGCCGCAAATGCCTCTCTGTCACTGTCCGTAAGATACATCTGGTTTTCCACGGACCCGATATCTATCAGAACCCTGTCAAAGACCATATTCTCATAAGGATACTCCGATGAATCCAGAAAGGCATAGCAGTATTCACCGTATTTAGCCTCTGCATACGAGTCATCGATCATGAAATTGGTATGCTGCGGCTCATCTACTATACCAAGTACCGGCTCCATGAAGCTCTTTCCGTCAATATCTATTTCCACCGAGCTTCCGACACTAAGAAAATTCATCCTGGCAAAATGCCAGTCTATCCATATTCCTCTCTTTCCGGGTGTAAAAGGTTCTCCATCGGAAACATACAGTTTACATATATCATCGGATTCAAGAAAGTTAAGCTCAATCTTACGGTTAGAGCAATTCGTGACCCTGCCCATCAGTGAGCATCTTCTTTCGGCATGCCTGACTTCGGGAAGTCCTTCAAGCAGGAGCATGTCCTCTCTGGTAAAACCCTCCGATGTAAGCAAAAGATCAAAGAAATTTGTCTTCTTATAGTATCTGTCCGTAGATCTTAACCGTCCCTGTGTATCCGCATCAAAGCCCGCAAGCATAAACATAGCCAGAAAACACATAACAAATATGGATACAAACTGAACCGCATTAAATCTCAGATCACGGAACATCTTTTTGATCAGATTCTTCTTCATTGTTCCTACCAGTCCAGATCAAATGCGTCCTTCGGCTTTTCGTTTTCCTTTACTTCGACAACCGTTCCGTTCTTAACATATATAACCTTATCGGCGACCTCGGCAAACAGGCTGTTATGGGTAACCATTACCACCGTTTTATTGTATACTCGGCTCTGATCCTGTAATATTTTAAGAACTTCTTTACCTGTATTGGTATCAAGAGCTCCTGTGGGTTCATCACACAATAAAAGCCTGGGCTGTTTGGCAAGAGCTCTTGCTATGGAGATACGCTGCTGCTGGCCACCGGACATCTGAGACGGAAAGCTTCCTTTCTTATCGGCAAGCCCCACCATCTCAAGTGCCTTTACAGGATCCATTATCTTCACTCCCAATTCACCCATTAATGCAACATTCTCCTCAGCTGTGAGTGTAGGTACCAGATTATAGAACTGGAAAATAATACCAACATCCAAAGCCCTGAACCTAGAAAGTTTCGCATCATCAAAAGCCGTCAGTTCTTCAGAACTGAAATATATTTTTCCGCTTGTAGCTCCGTCCAGGCCTCCCAACAGATTAAGAAGTGTACTTTTTCCGGCACCTGAAGGGCCTAATATCACTACCAGCTCACCCTCGTCTATTTCAAGATTTACATCATGCAATGCTTCATAAACAACCGCACCGCTCTTATATATTTTTCCAACATTTTCAAAAGTGATCAACGCAGGCATACTGTCTCTCCCAATGCCGTATTCTGTCAGGAACAAATACAGGGCCCACAAAAAATGTGCGCCCCTCATTCGCAAAAACAATTTTATTAACATTCATTAAATGTGTCAAACAGAAAATCACACCTCTCCGGTCTTTCGAATATTCGAATCAATAAGCCTGTTAAAGCCAAGCCACCCCGTTTCCGGTGTTGATTCAAACAGTTCCTTAAGGGTCTCCATCTTGGCATCCAGGTTATCGGCCATGTTTAGAGCCAGTGCCTCCATTAATGCCGGTTTCTTGGGCGAGCCGAATTCATACTCCCCGTGGTGGGCAAGTATACAGTGCTTTAATTCCGCCTCAAGTTTATGGGGAAAACCTTCTATGCCCTTTATCTTCTCACCTACCATCTCACAGCCCATGACTATATGTCCCAGCAGCTGTCCGTCATCGGTATAGTCATTCTGGGGAAAGGGTGATAATTCTTTGGTCTTTGCTATATCATGCAGCATGGCGGCACTTATCAGAAGGTCTCTCTTAAGCATGCGGTACCTTGTCGAATAAAAGTCACACAGCTTCACAACACTTAATGTATGTTCAAGCAGACCGCCGACAAAACCGTGATGAACGCTCTTGGCTGCAGAAGACTTTTTAAATGATGCGGCAAAGTCCTTATCTTCCACGAAGAAGGCCTCACACAGTTTCTTTAAATGGTCCGATTTAAGACCCTTTATATATCCCAGAAGTTCTTCATACATCTCATCGATATCATAGGATGACACCGGCAGGTAATCGGCAGGTATGTACTCACCTTCCGACACCTTCCTTATTCTCTTGATGTTTACCTGAAGCTGGCCGTTGAAGCTTGTTACCGAACCTCCGACCATGCAGTAATCAAGTATGTCGAAATCCTCGATACCCATGGATCCCACATCCCATATCTTGGCATCAATGGTCCCGGTCTTATCCTGTAATATCACGTTCTCGTAAGGCTTCCCGTTCTTGGTCACCGCCGACTGTTTATGCTTTATAAGATAAACATCATTTACGTTGTCGCTTTCCCTAAGCTGCTCTAAATACTTCATGTGTTCTCCTTGATCTAAATGTTTTTATGGAACCCTCTGGGGTTCTGATATATCATGCAATAAAGGATACCTGTCAGCTGCTCAGCTTCCCGAGAGTTATCTCATATGACAGTTCCACGTATTCCATCCTGCCCTTCCTCTTGACCGTCACCATCATAAGGTCATCAGGCTGGCACTTAAGCATTGCATCCTTATAATCGTTAAAAGAATTGATATCCGTTGTTCCAAGCTTGACGATAACATCACCGTTCTGGATGCCCGCATCCATTGCCGGAGAATCGATCACAACCTGTCTTACATAAGCACCAACCGGTACATCATACTCATTCGAAATATCTTCCGTTACATCAAGTCCCACTATCCCAAGATAGGCTATCTCCTGACCGTTTGAAAGCTTCTCGAGCCTGTCCTTAAGATCTGAAATGGCATAGCCGCAGATAAGGTTCTTGGCATCTGTCGAAGCCCCGTCCTGGGTGATTATGGCAAGGACCCTTCCCGACATATTTATGATGACTCCGCTGGCATTCGAGCTTCCGTAAATATCCGTCGTGAGCAGGGATACATTTGTATCGGTCATATCCTTGACCGATGTATGGCTGGTGATCTGGCCCATTGCCATTGATTCCGACACTCCCAGGGGATCACCGATAGCTATGACAGGAGTTCCGTCTATCTGGGAATTCTTGGTGGAACCGAGTTCCGCCAGCTTGCAGGCCTCCTTGGTCTCATCGCTTATCTTCTCAAGATCGACCGCAACTATGGTCATATCCGTATTCGGGTCTGACTTTTTTAGGACGGCATCATACCTTGTTCCGTCGCAGAAAGTCACCATTATCGAATCGCAGGTATTTATCACGGAATTCCTTGTAAGTATCAGCATCTCCTTGCCGTTCTCCGCAAGGATTATGCCGGCGCAGGTGTGCCTGTTCTCATATACATTCATGAACCAGTCCGTATTGGCCGATATACCGGTGACCGTTACCATTGCCCTCTCTGCTTCCTTGGCCACATCGCCAATCTGCTGGTAGAGCTTCTGGTAATCCTCTATCTCTAGATCTTTCTCAACAGTCTCAACCACCTGGGTTATGACTTCCGGAATGCTTTCGTCAAGGATGTCAGGTTCCTTCTCTTCTTCCTGAGTTTTCTCTTCATCATCCTCCTCGGTATCAGGCTCGGGTGTATTATCCGGATTGGTCTCTTCCTTCGGTTCTTCCTCTTCCTTTTCCTTCTCCATATTACCGATCGAAGCTTCCTGTATTTCATCGGTAGCTGCATTCTCGTTTTCCTTCTCTTCATCCGCACTCTCAAACCTTACCGGTTTGGTATTGTCATCCGGATGCACCTTCTGATTTACGATCGGGTACAGATATACAAAAGTAACACAGGAGATGACTCCGAAGACAACGGCAAGGATAACGGTCAGTATGACCTTTCTGAATAACCTTCTCTTGTTCACCGGTTTCTTCTTTATTGTCTCTGTTATAAATTCGTAATTCTGCTCTGTGTTCACTGTCGATTGCTCATTCTCGTTTTTTATCTCATTTATTATATCTTCTCGTTTATTCTCATCCATGTTGACTCTCCAAAAGTATGTCTGCCAATCTGTATTAACTCTTCGTCAGGAATTCCACTTAAGCCTGTGCAGGTTACCCTCTTTCTCAAGTGATTTAAAACCCTGCTGCCTTAATGCCTCATAGAGGACGATAGCTACCGAATTCGAAAGGTTTAGAGACCTTATCTTCGGAAGCATCGGGATCCTTATACAGGTCTCCTCATTTTCAACCAGTATCTCCTCCGGGATACCCGCGCTCTCCTTGCCGAACATTATGTAGGCATCCTTCTCATACTCCACCCGGGTATAGTCCTTATGGGCCTTGGTTGTCGCCATATATACCTTCGGATGCCTGTTTACCTCAAGGAATTCTTCATAATTGATATATCTTCTTACATCTAGGTCCTTCCAGTAATCCATTCCCGCGCGTTTAATATTCTTTTCGGTGAGCTGGAATCCCAGCGGTTCTATCAGATGAAGTGTGGTCCCGGTCGCCACACAGGTCCTGCCGATATTACCCGTATTGGCCGGAATCTCCGGTTCAAGAAGTACAATGTTCATATGCTCAGATGCTCTCCTCCTCTTTACTCTTGGGAAGTGTGAATATGAACTCAGTTCCGACACCCACGGTTGAGATAACATTTATGTTCTCATGGTGTGCATTGATTATCTCCTTGGTTATCGCAAGTCCCAGGCCGGTTCCCTTCTTATCCTTGCCTCGTGATAAGTCCGTCTTGTAGAAGCGGTCAAACACCAGCTTCTGACTCTCCTTGGGAATCCCTATCCCGCTGTCCTTAACGGATACGAATACGGTATCGTTCTTCTCGGAAGTCTCAAGCTTGATATCCGAATTGGCTTCCGAGAACTTGATGGCGTTGTCGATAAGGTTGTAAAGGACCTGCTGGATCTTGCCCATATCGGCCGTTACATACAGGTTCTCCCCGCACAAGACAAGCTTGAAGCGGATCCTCTTCTGCTTGCAGGTTCCCTCGAAGGTTGCCGCCGTGTTCTTGATGACGGCATTTATGTCAAAGTCACTTATATCAAGGTGCATACCCTTGGTATTAAGGTTATTTAAGGACAGGAGCGAATTGGTAAGCTTCGTAAGCCTCTCGGTCTCGTTAAGCACGATCTTTAAATACTTCCCGCTCATCTCGGGAGGTATGGTACCGTCCTCCATGGCTTCTATATAACCCTTGATGGATGTAAGGGGCGATCGGAAGTCATGCGACACATTGGCAATGAACTGCTTCTGGTTGTCCTCACCTTTACTTAACTCTGATGCCATGTAATTCAGTGAAGCCGCAAGATGGCCTATCTCATCATCCTTGTTGACCTCGATCTGGTGGGTCAGGTTTCCGTCCGCGTATTCCTCGGTCGCCTTGGTGATCTTCTTAAGGGGCCGGTACACGACAACGGTGAATACTATCAGGATGACAAGAGACAAAACAAACATTATACCGAGGGCCATGTAATAAATGTTTAAAAGCTTGTCCCTCGATTCCCTTATCTCGTCTATCTCGTAGTGCATCACAACGTATCCCCTGATCCTGAAATCGGAATTGATCGGAGACAGCACGCTTAGCACGTCGGCTTCGAAATTCCCGTAGAAGTCACCCACCATGTAATAGCTGTTCCCCGTATCGGTGGGATTGAAATGCTCTATTGTTACGGTGTTGTCCTTGTCAACGGTTTTGTCCGCCGAATCATACAGAAGTTGCCCGTCGGGATTGATTATCCAAATTTCCGACTGGGTAAAGGTGTCGATCGCTTCAAGCTGGTCCCTGACATCATCCGCCTGAAGGGATGCATTATAAATGGAATTCGCATAACGGGTCGATATAAGAGTTGCTTCCTTATACAGGGCTGCCGCTTTATCCCTAACCAGGTGGTTAAATGTAAGCCTTGCGAACAGGGTTGTTATCAGGGTAAAGCTTATAAGTCCGAATGCCAGATAGGCCAGTATGAACTTAAGATATAGTGTCTTCCTATACTTCACTACTTAACCTCGAACTTATACCCTATTCCCCATACGGTAGACAGTTTCCACATATCGTGGTCCTTGATCTTCTCCCTGAGCCTCTTGATGTGGACATCGACAGTTCTCGTATCACCTATATATTCATATCCCCAGATATGATCAAGGAGCTGCTCACGTGTAAATACCTGGTTGGGTGATGACGCAAGGAAGTAGAGAAGCTCCAGCTCCTTGGGCGGCATCTCAACAGGCGATCCGTAATAAAGGACCGAATAATTGGTCTGATTGATAACAAGGTCAGGATACTCGACGCACTTGACATCCGAGGGTACCTCAGCCGGCTTAACCGCCTGGGTACGGCGAAGGACCGCCTTGACTCTGGCAACAAGTTCTTTACTGTCGAAGGGCTTCTCCATATAGTCATCGGCTCCGAGTTCAAGCCCTAATACCTTATCGAATATCTCGCCCTTGGCCGAAAGCATGATTATGGGTGTCTGCGACCTTCCCCTTATCTCCCTGCATACCTGATATCCGTCAATGCCCGGCAGCATAAGGTCAAGCAGGATCAGGTTGGGCTTATAGGTATCAAATGTCCTGATCGCACTCTCCCCGTCATTCACTATCTGCGTATCGAAGCATTCCTTGGTCAGATACAGGGATATAAGCTCCGCTATATTATTGTCATCATCAACTATGAGTATCTTCTGCTTGTTTGCCATTTCCTTCTCCTTTTTTGAAGACACGGGGACGGTTCTTCTGTCTTCATTTTTTTCTTTTCACTTAAAGTCAACAACCGTAACGCCCGCATCCCCTTCACCGTACTCGGCGAGCCTGTACGATTTAACATACTTTATCCTCTTAAGATGATCCCACACGGCGTTTCTTAAGGCTCCCGTTCCCTTGCCGTGTACTATCCTTACCGTTTCAAGGTGGGACAGGTAAGCATCATCAAGATATTTCTCAAGCTTCGGGATCGCCTCGTCCACACGGCTTCCTATCAGGTTAAGTTCCATTGAGATGGTGCTTGATTTGGACAGGCTCTGACCCATCCTGTAACCTGAGCTTCCCTTCCTGCTGCTGCCCTTGCCCTTATGGTAGATCCCCGGCCCGGTGATATCATCCGTCATAACAAACTCGATATCATTCATGTTGGCCTGCATGCGCATTATACCGCATTGCACAAACAGGTTGCCCTTGTTGTCCGGTAAGGAACTAACGGTTCCTTCAAGGTTCATGGATATTATCCGCACGCTCTCACCCAGCTTGAAGTCGGAAGGCCGCGGGGACCGTTCTTTTGGGACGCGCCCCCGGGG
>JBGUQP010000391.1:0-5775 GCA_045131145.1 Lachnospiraceae bacterium
TACATGCTCATACATCGATGCATTGAAACCCCCGAAATTCTTCATCGACCAGTTTCCGAAAGCAGGCCATTCGTCGTTTATAAAAAAGCCCCTGTATCTTACGGAGGGAACTTTTGACACATAAGCATCAGCGTCCGTAAGCAAAAGCTCCGTCATCTTATCGGGCATGATATCACACCAGTCGGTAAGCGGAGAAACCTTTAGTATATCTGACAAATGAAACAGTCCGTATATTGTTCCCCTCTTATCACTTCCGGCGATCACAAGGGCTGAGGTGACATTATCAAAAGGTGACTCAACCAGAGAAAATGAATAAACCTCTCTCTTCCCTCTTATCTCGGAAAGCTTTATAAGCCCTCTTCCATCGAGCTCATCAAGAATGGGGGAACACCCTGCCGTACCGAATATGACGGGCTGGTCCGTAACCCCGTCATCCTTTATAAAAGAGGCATTTATGTCCTCCCTGTCGGCGCATATCACATCCGGTCTGGCACCAAACACATGCTCAATATCCTTAGCGACCTTCCCGGCTGTCTTTATCACACCGCTGTAGGCCTTATCGTCATGCAGGAAGGCTATCCTTCCTTCTTCCAATCTGTTTAAATTTATCCTGTAATCCATATACCCTCTCCAATGTAAAAATGACAGACTACCTTCTATTTTATCACACCTTGAAGGCAGTCTGCCATTTATATATCAAATACACTTATTCATTACTTAAAATAGTCAGGATATTCCTTTATTACCTCTTCCTTATCCAGTTTATACCGCATAAGGTGCTTTATCATAAGGGCTTTTGCCGTCTCCTTCTCCCCTTTTGCTATGGCATCGGCAATGTCGCGATGGTCTGATACCACCTTGATATCCTTTATCGAATACAGGGACAGGGCACGCATCCTGTCGAACTGACCCATTGCCGAATGCATCAGCCTGTATGTCTGCTCCTTACCGCACATCATAAAAAGCATTTCATGAAACTCATTATCGAGGTTCATTATCTTCTCGGACATATTATTATTCAGATAATACTCCTGAAGACCTATGTTTTCATAAAGCTTCTTAAGCTGGTCGTCGGTGATGTTATCGCACAGTTCTTCAACAATGGCAGCCTCCAGCGTTCTTCTCAAAAAGGCCGCCTCTTCTACTGCATCGAACGAAATGGCCGCCACATAACTGCCCCTCTGCGGAAAGACTTCTATGAGCTGGGCCTTTACAAGCTCCTGTATCGCTTCCCTTATGGGAGTGCGGCTCACCCCAAGTATACGGGACAGCTCATTCTCACTTATAAGAGTACCCGGCTTAAGCTCCATCTTGATTATGTTTTCCGAAAGTTCCCGCAGTGCATACGTCTTAGCGCTCTCACCGACCAGCCTGTCCTGATAACGGACCATAGTCTGTGTCTCCTTTGCTTATGATTATAAGAGCTTATCAGTCTCAGCTGACAGTCCTGTGAAGGACTTCCCTGACCTTGCCGGGGCCCTCATTCATTTCATTAAAAAGATCCGTAATCCTCCCTGCCAGTCCTGCTTCATACAGGTCAACAGCAAAGATATCCTTCCTTGACAGTATGGGCTTAAGTGCATCTTTACCGGCCTTCTTATAGTCCTTATAAGGAGCCATAATACCCGAAAGCTCTTCCAGAAGCGGATCGGGACTCTTCTCAAAATCATTCCCTTCGTCATTGATGCCCGTAAGATACCTCAGGTATCCCGCAAGAACAACGGGGATGTAACGGAGAGAGGTTACGTCTTCACCTTCTCTGATATATGCCTTAAGAGTCTCGCCGAAACGTATAGGAAGCTTCTGCGATGTATCGCAGGCGATACGCTGCGGTGTATCCGGCATGAACGGGTTAACAAGCCTCTTGTTCAGCACTTCATCGATAAAGGTCTCGGGTTTTATGATACCGGGATTTATAACAACAGGCATGCCTTCCATATAACCCATATCTCTTACAAAGGCTGACAGGTCTTCATCCTTCATTTCCTTCCATATGGAATCATAAGACAGAAGACAGCCGAATATGGCAAGTGCCGTGTGGAGAGGATTTAAGCAGGTACAGACCTTCATCTTTTCTACCTTGTCAACCGTCTCCCTGTCCGTGAAATATACCCCGCCCTTGTCAAAGGGAGGGCGGCCGTTCGGGAACTTATCCTCAACAACAAGATACTGAGTCTCCTCCGCGTTCACGAAGGCCGCCGTATAAGTGTGTTTATCCGTAACGATAATATCGGTATCTTCAAAGCCATCCTTCTCAAGCATTTTTACAACATCCGCATCGGGCCTGGGGGTTATCTTGTCTATCATGCTCAAGGGGAACGAAATCTTCTTCTCATCCTTAAGATAGCTTATAAAACCGGCATCAACAAGGCCCTGCTCACACCACTTGTCGGCGTATGCATATACCGCAGCCTTGAGCTTGTCACCGTTATGGGAACAATTGTCCATACTGGCCATCGCAACCGGGCATGCTCCTGCCTTATAGCGCTCATGGAGCAGATAAGCCATCTTGCCCATCAGGTGCTTGGGCGGGAAACATTTATTGTCAAAATCATCCTTTACAATACCCGAGAGTGAACCGTCCGGTCCGTTAAGGGAATAACCCTTCTCGGTAATGGTAAAGGAAACCATCTGAAGGGAAGGCGCCGTAAATATCTCAATAAGCCTTGCAAGATCGGCCTCCCTTGCAAAATCAGCTGTAAGGGATTCCGTCACGGAACCCACAACCCTCTTGTCGATATTACCGTCACTCTTAAGTGTAACAAGAAGGCTCAGATCATCAAAAGGCTTATAAGCCTTGCTTATGATATCGTAGTCGAAACCCTCAACGGCAATAACGCCCTTGTCATACACACCCTGGTTAAGAAGATTGTCGATAACTGCTGCGGGGAAGGCACGGAAGATGTTGCCGGTCCCGAAATGAACCCAGGCAGGTTCCCTGCTTGTGAGGGCCTTAACTTCATCCCTGTCGTATGAAGGCAGTACATAACCCTTATCCTTAAACTCTTTTTTTACATTTGCATCATTTATCTTTGATAACTTCAATCCTGCCATCTCCTTTCTATCCCCTCCTGGCATTTTTGTCAATGGCTTCCCATAAGCCGTTGAGATAGGTCGCACCAAGAGCCCTGTCATAAAGACCGTAACCGGGCATTGCCACTTCATCCCATATCATCCTTCCGTGATCGGGACGGATAGGTCCGGTAAATTCAATGTCATAAAGAGCCTTCATTATCTCATAGAGGTCAAAATCACCGTCCCTTGACAGATGAGCGGCCTCTTCAAAATCATCATCGGAATTAAACTTGAGGTTTCTTACATGAGCAAAATGGATCCTTCCCTTAAGGGCCCTGATCATACCGGGAAGATCGTTCTCCCTGTTGGTTCCGTAAGAACCCGAGCAGAAAGTTACTCCGTTATGCGGATTGTCTACCATCTTCATCATCCTCTGGATATTGGGAAGATTGATTATTATCCTCGGAAGTCCGAAAACACTCCATGCCGGATCATCGGGGTGTATGGCCATATTTATGTCATATTCATCACAAACGGGCATTATCCTCTCAAGGAAGTACTTAAGGTTATCAAAGAGCTTCTCCTCGTCCACATCCTTATAGTCCTCAAAGAGCTGCTTGATGACTGCCATCCTCTCAGGCTCCCATCCCGGAAGGATCGCTCCGTTTGCATCGTTCTTGATGGAATCAAACATGGTCTCGGGGTCAAGTGCATCTATTGCCTTCTGTGAATATGCAAGCACCGTCGAACCGTCCGGACGCTTTCTTGCAAGCTCAGACCTCGTCCAGTCAAATACAGGCATGAAATTGTAGCACACAAGATGTATGTCTTCCTCTCCCAGGTTCTTAAGGGTCTCAATATAATTGTCTATATACTTATCCCTGTCAGGTGAACCTATCTTGATCGAATCATGTATATTGACAGATTCTATACCTGAGATGCGCAGTCCCGATGCTTCAACCTCATCCTTAAGCGCACGTATTCTTTCTCTGGTCCAGACTTCACCGGGAGTTGTATCATAAAGAGTAGTTATAACTCCCGTCACACCCGGCACCTGTCTTATCTGCTTAAGAGTTACGGTGTCGAATCCGGTTCCGAACCACCTCATTGTCATTTCCATCTTATCATCCTCTTTCTTTCTTCGTTCTGCCGGCGAGCGGACATAAAAAAGAAAACGCCAGCTTGTTTACTTGTATACAAGTATATTACCACAGGCGTCTTCTTTTTTCCACTGTTATTAATCTCCAATTTAGTTCCGGTGTTTTTGTCTAATATCTCCAAACAAGCTCTTAAGGTCAAAGCACCTTACATTGATCCAGGAACGGTTGATACGGTCATTGCTCTCATCATCGAAGCACTCCATCACGACCGACCTTTCCAACACGGACTTAGGGGGATATTGGGCGTACAGCTGTCTTCTGGTCTGATCCTGCGTAGTTATTACCGTGTATTTCTCATTTGCCTCCTTACTGTCTGCTTCGAAGAAATAGCCTATATCATTATATTCAACCGCATCTTCGTCCTCATCGGTTTCGTAATTGTATTTCAGATAGTCAAAGATAAGCTCTGAATCCCCTCCCGATATTACGGAAGTGTAACCTATATAGTACATATTTCTGACAGCATTATCCGGACGGCTCAGATAATTCACAAAAGCTTCCGCAGCTCTCTGCTTCCTTTTATCCTCCTCAATTCCCTTATTTAACATCACCCAGCCGTCAAACCAGAGATTGGTTCCCTCCTCGGGCACCGAGTAGCATAAAGTGAGGCCATCTTCGTCCGCCTGGTCCAGGGTGTATACTGCATCTCCCGACCACTGTTCATTTGCGACCACCTTACCAGTCACCATATCCGCCTTGCCTGCATCGGTTTCAAAAGAATACACATTGTTTTTTGCCTCGATCAGTATATCTTCAACCGCCTGTACCGTATCGGGATCTGTCCTGTTAAGGATCTCGGTAAGCCTGTCATGATAATCCGGTGATCCTTTAAATTCCTCATCTGTTAACAAATCACTGTAGTTTAGCGCTGTTGCAGCAAAATAAGTATCTCTTACAGCGTCCTTTATCGTGATCCTCCTGTAATAATCCCTGTTCGTCAATATATCCCAGTGTGCCGCATCCTCTGAGGATACCTCATCGGGGTTATACACGATACCGAGAGTTCCCCACATATAACCGGCTGCATATTTTCTTACGGATTCACCATCAACCGACAGATTTTCAAACACCGATCTTATATAGGGAGACAGGCCTCTGGTATAGTAGTTGTCTTCATAAGATCCATCCCTGAACCCATCGGAATAGGGCGCCAGCATGCCTTCGCGCATCATCTTCATTATCATGTAATCGGATGGGCAGGCCAGATCATATACATCCCCTATGGTTATCTGGTTATACAGTTCCTCATTTGTTCCGAAGGTCGAATATTCAACCTTTACTTCTTCCCCGTAGGTATCAAAATACCATTCCTCGAAATCATGTATCATGCTGTCGGTACCGATTATTTCTGTCCCGTCTTCAAGTTCGATCAGATCGTCCTCTTCCCAGTCACCCTCGTCTATATATTCCTCCCAGTTGCAGACACGCAGAGTCACTGCCCTACTTTCTTCATTGCCGCATCCCGCAAGAAAAGCAGATGCCGCAGCAATGCATACCGTAAGACCTGACATAACCTTAAATCTTCTGATCATGCTCATATCCTGGCCTCCTCCTCATTTGCCGAACTCCTTATATTTGCTGCCAGTACAACCCCTACAAC
>JBGUQP010000392.1:0-6417 GCA_045131145.1 Lachnospiraceae bacterium
GCTTATGGATGCACCTCTCTTCCTCAAGGACGCCAATGAACTTATCAGGCGACAGGAAACCGATCTCGGGATCTATCCAGCGGACAAGCGACTCCATGCTGCAGGCGCTCTCCGTAAGTGACCTTACTACCGGTTGGAAATAGATCCTGATCCATTCATTTTTGATGGCATCATCTATTTTGCCGACAACATACTCAGTTGTCCTGACATGTTCAGCCAGCTCGGATGAATATTCGGCATAATCAACCTTATCATCCCTTTTTACCAGGTCACACGCCATCTTGGCACATGACAGGGCCGCCTCAATATAAAAATCAGGGCCGGGCTCAAACCTGTAGATCCCGAACTTGAGCACAACATTGTATTTATTGCCGTAATCCTCGGCAAAGGATCTGATAGCCTGCTCTGTCCTTTCAACCGCCAGCTCGTATTCGGTAAATACTGCAAAATGATCGTCCGACAGCCTCGATACGAATGAATTACCGTAAACACTGCCAAGGACCTTGGCAACCTTCCTTAAACAGGCGTTGCCTTCATTTACACCACGTTCCAGGTTAAGCAACTTAAAATTCACGAGATTTACATATATGATGGCGAAGCTCATCTTCTCGTTCTCTTCGATGAACTGGCGGTTGATGCCTGCCGCATACCTGTCGAACTTCCGCTTACCCAAAAGTCCTGTGACTATGTCGAAATCATTGGCCGCATTATCCAGCCTGTGAAGATATATCGTCGCATAAAAAACATCCCCCAGGTCATCATCATGGACCAGGGTCCAGTGATTGACAACACGAAGGACGTCACCCTTTTTCGTCTTTATATTATAGAAAACATATCCGGAACCGTTCTTGGATTCCTCGACCTGTCTGCTTATCTCATTTAATATTATCGAGGGAGCCGGGTCATGTATCATCCCCTCCAGCTTACCGCCCACATGTGCAAGCAAATCATCCGCATCATTACATTCGAAGAGGCGGATCATATTATCATTCACATATATAAGCTTCTGCTCATCATCCGCGCTGAAAACAAAGGCGCCGCCTTCCATCCTGTCGACAAATGAGCTGCTGATCTTACGACCAATATCCGGGGAAAATACCATAAATACCTCCCTTTTGTTCTATTGGTGAGGTAATATTTATTATATCACATATGCCTGTATTTGTACATCAAAAAGTGACACATGGGGTTTGAACCAATGTGTCACTTTTACTATAAGACTGCAAAAGAACCCGGGGCTGCGATTGCCGTATCTTTGTCTATCGTACAGGATCCTGCCGCAAAGATTATTGTTCTGCCGTCAAAAAGACTGTCGCTGACTTTAAGGGTCCTTGATGACGGATTCACAATGCAGATACGGCTTCCCCTTCTGTATACAAAAGGTTCGTCCTCACCGGCATACAAAACTGCAAAATCACTGTCCGGATCAAAATCGCTGTGTGAAGTCTTAAGGGCCGTAAGCCTTCTGACGGTATTAAGAAGTGAATCATCATCCTTCTCCTGGCCCTGAACCGTCGGAGCTTCCTTATCTTCGTCGACGGGAAGATAGAGCTTATCCTTTGCTGCGGTTGAGAAGCCCCGGTTCACCGAATCATCCCACTGCATGGGAGTACGGCTTCCGGTCCTTGTGTAACCGCCTTCCTTGGTATGCACATCAAGATAGTGCATGCCTATCTCATCCCCGTAGTAGATAAAAGGTACTCCCGGCAGAGTCATAAGGGTCGCATAAGCCACCTTAAGTTCATCGACCGATAAGTTGTATGCAGGCCTTATGGTATCGTGGTTGCAGGTTATCAGGGATATAAAGCCCCTACCTCTGGTACTGTAATACCTCGGCAGATACTCATTCAGGAAGCGTGTGATATCACACTTATCCTTCTTCTTAAAGAAGCTTTTATCCGCAGCGTCAGCTTCATAATCCCGCATCAGGGAATTGTATCCGTTGCCGGGATGATCAAGATAGAAATCCATATCAAAGCCGGCGCTGTTAAGGGATGCCTCAGGATCGTTCCACTCAGCTATAAAGGCTGCCTCAGGGAATTCTTTCCTGACAGGCTTAAAGATATCCCTCCACACTTTACAGGTACCTGACTTCTTATCATCATCGTCTTTAACCAGGGATCCTGCCATATCAACACGGAAGCCGTCGCACCCATGTGACAGCCAGAACCTTATCACATCACGGATTGCCTCCCTTGTTGCAAGAGGGCCCTCATCATCAATGGCCTGCTGCCAGGGTTCCTTAGGATTTAAGAACCCGTAATTGAGTGCAGGCTGGCACTTGAAGAAATTAAGCATGTACGTGCCGTTACGGTCACACTCACCGCCTATATACGGATGGCCGGCCATTCCCATGATCCAGCCGTCAGTCCAGATATACCTGTCGGAATACTCATTCCTCTCAGCCTGCCCGCTTGACTTAAACCACTCGTGCTCCTCGCTGGTATGACCCGGAACAAGATCGAGCAGGACCTTAATATTCCGTTTATGGGCCTCTTCAAAGAGGCGGTACAGGTCCTCGTTTGTCCCGTACCTGGATGCTGTCTTCATATAATCCCTTACATCATATCCTGCGTCCTTAAAGGGAGAATCGAAGCAGGGGTTTATCCAAAGGGCATTGGCTCCCAGGCTCTTTATGTAATCAAGCTTGCTTATTATTCCGTTAAAGTCACCTATCCCGTCACCGTTGCTGTCGCAGAAGGACTGGGGGTAGATCTCGTAGAATACGGCTTTTTTCAACCAATCGATCATATATAAATTCCTTTCTTAAATCCGCTCCGCTCATCTAATTCTTTAATGTCTTCCAGATATCACGGTCATATTCTGCTATGGTACGGTCCGATGAGAAGAAGCCGGCCCTGGCGATGTTTGTAAGCATCTTCTTACGCCAGGTATCGGTATCCTCGTAGTCGGCAAAAGCCTTATCCTTTACCCTGATATAATCCTCAAGATCAAGAAGGGTCATGAACCAGTCCTTGTTGATGAGCTCCTTGTAGAGACGCTCAAGGTTTTCCTTATCTCCGACCTTTAAGGCTTCCTTGCTCACGATGAAGTCAACCGCCTCTTTGATGACTTTGCTCTTCTTATAATAATCCTTCGATACGTAATCCGCCTTCTCGTAGTGTTTTATGACTGTATCACTGTCCTCACCGAAGACGTAAATGTTATCCTTGCCCACAAGCTCGCATATCTCAACATTGGCTCCGTCCATGGTCCCAAGAGTAACCGCACCGTTAAGCATGAACTTCATGTTGCCGGTTCCCGATGCCTCCTTGCTGGCGAGGGATATCTGCTCGGAGATATCACAGGCAGGGATAAGCTTCTCAGCATAGGATACGTTATAATTCTCAACCATGACAAGCTTCATGTAAGGTGAAGCCTGCGGATCGTTGTTGATGATCTCCTGAAGGACCAAAAGAAGATGGATTATATCCTGTGCGATCACGTAAGCCGGAGCAGCCTTGGCTCCGAAGATGAAGGTCATTGGACGGACGGGCTTCCTGCCCGACTTTATCTCAAGGTATTTATGGATAATGTAGAGGGCGTTCATCTGCTGGCGCTTATACTCATGCAGACGCTTGATCTGGATGTCAAAAATGGACTCGGGATCTATCGTAACGCCTTCCTTCTCCTTGATATATGCTGACAGTTCAAGCTTCTTATCCTTCTTGATATCTGCGATTCTTTCAAGCACCGCCCCGTCGCTCTTATAGTCAAGCAGCTTCTTCAGTTCATCCGCATCCTTCTTCCAGCCGTTTCCGATAAGCTTCGAGATCTCGTCTGAGAGCTCACGGTTGCAGGACATGAGCCAGCGGCGGAAGGTGATGCCGTTGGTCTTGTTGTTGAACTTATCCGGATAGATATCGTAGAAGTGCTTAAGCTCGGAATCCTTAAGTATCTGGGTATGCAGAGCCGCGACACCGTTTATCGAATATCCGAAATGGATATCTATATGGGCCATATGTACCCTGTCATCGTCATCTATGATCCATACACGCTTATCGCTGTACTTCCTTACCGTAAGGCGGTCAAGCTCCTTGATTATCGGCACAAGCTGGGGAACCACCTTCTCAAGGTACGAAATAGGCCATTTCTCAAGGGCTTCCGCAAGGATCGTATGGTTGGTATACGCGCAGGTCTTGCTTACAACATCGATCGCTTCCTTCATGGTGAAGCCTTCCTTTACGGTAAGAAGCCTTATAAGTTCGGGGATGACCATTGTAGGATGGGTATCGTTTATCTGTATGGATACATGCTCATGAAGCTTATGGAGGTCAATGCCCTTGCTCTTTACATCCCCAAGGATCATCTGGGCGCCGTTGCTTACCATGAAGTACTGCTGATAGAGCCTTAACAGGTTACCTGCCTCATCGGAATCATCCGGATAAAGGAAAAGGGTAAGGTTCTTCTCTATAGCTTCCTTGTCAAAGTCGATCCCATCCTTTACCAGAGATTCATCCACGGTCTCGATATCAAAAAGATGAAGCTTGTTGATATCGCCGCCGTATCCCAGTACATCTATATCATAGAGCCTGCTCTTTACCTTGCGGTCGCCGAATTCAACTTCGTAAGAGATATCGGTATCCCGAAGCCAGCCTGTGGGTTCTATCCAGTCATTCTTCACAGCTGTCTGCTTATGATCCTTAAACACCTGCTTAAAGAGGCCGAAGTGGTAGTTGAGGCCTATACCGTCTCCCGGAATTCCAAGTGTTGCCATTGAGTCAAGGAAACAAGCCGCCAGCCTTCCGAGACCTCCGTTACCCAGTGAAGGTTCCGGCTCGATCTCCTCAAGGGCCGCGAGTGACTTGCCATTATTCTTAAGGACATCAGCCACCTCATCGTATATCTGCAGATTTATGAGGTTATTTGATAAGAGCTTACCTATAAGAAACTCGGCGGATATATAGTAGACCTTCTTGGGCCCGCTTATGATCTTTTTCTCGCTCATCTGCTTCTTGACGAAAGTAAGCAGGGCGTAATAGAGTTCCTTATCGGTGCAGGTCTGGATCTGCTTGTTGTAGAGTTCCATTGTTACTTCGTTTAATTTCGCTTCCATGTGTTCCTCCTGATCCGGAATTATGTGTACTGTTTATAATATCCCTGTGTTTTGAAATATTCCCTTCCCGGACTGCTTGGCGGATATCTTCCCCGTAACAGCTTAACCGGATAAGTGATATTTCGTATATGCTTAACATTAAAGTAGGAAAACGTTTTCCGCAACCCCTATTTTAATTTTTTTTTTCGCCAATACATTTTACAGCTGCTTCATACCAAAGAATGCACTTAAATATGAACTTGACAATGATATAAATGCCTGTCAGGATATGGATATGTGACACATCGGTTCCGAACCAGTGTCGGCAAATGTGACAAAAGACCGGAAGGATAAATTATGAAATCTCTTAAGACACTCTGGATGATAATATTTGATACGATCGCGGTTTTAGGGATAATCGCGGCCGCCAATACCTACCTTCTTCTGTATACGGGGCTCTTCGGAGGAAAAAGCACCATATTTGACGGCTGGCTTATTTTCGTCGTTATGCTTATATCCCCGGCAAGGCTCTACCCGCCCGTGTTCAGCAGCCGCATCAAGACTCTAAGGAATGGGCTCAATCTCCTGGTTCTGTTCTGCATAAGCTGTTTCATGCTGATCCTTCTTAATATATTCATGTGGACAGGGCAGACACCCCTTCCGTCTTTACCGGCACAGCCCGTTTTCTGGCTGGTCAACACCCTGATCACGGTTGCGGTGATGACCGTCCTCTTTTTCGCCGGCATGATCAGGGTTTACATAACAAGTGAACAGCTGGCTGTAAGATGGCGGGTACTGGGTCTGGCATGCGGATTCATTCCGGTATTAAACCTTATCCTTCTTGCAAAGATCATATCAGTTGTTTCCGCAGAGGTTGATTTTGAAAATGCCAGGCAGATAGTGGATGCCCTCAGAAAGGAACAGGAAGTGTGCAGGACCAAATACCCCATACTCCTGGTACACGGGGTCTTCTTCAGGGACTTTAAATACCTTAATTACTGGGGCAGGATCCCGAAGGCACTTGAGGCAAACGGGGCGACCCTGTATTACGGCGAACACCAGTCGGCTGCATCCGTTGCTGAATGCGGACAGGAACTTGCGGACCGGATCGAGAAGCTGGTTAAGGAGACGGGCTGTGAAAAGATAAACGTCATCGCCCATTCCAAGGGCGGGCTTGATATGAGGTATGCGATAAGTAAGTGCGGGGCCGATAAATACGTTGCCTCACTTACCACTGTCAATACCCCTCACAGGGGATGCGAATTTGCCGATTACCTGCTAAATAAGATCCCCGAAAAAGAGCAGCAGATGATCGCCGCGAAATACAACAGCGCCTTTAAGAACCTGGGCGATGAACATCCGGATTTCCTTAAGGCTGTAGG
>JBGUQP010000393.1:0-5904 GCA_045131145.1 Lachnospiraceae bacterium
TGTCCATGATACCGCTTGTTTCAAGCAACAATTCCGATACCAACCTTATGGCCGGAACCGGACTTGTTATAATCGGAGGTCTTACGGCATCGACTTTACTGATACTCTTCCTGCTGCCCACATACTACACAATGTTTATGGGCAGGAAGGCCAGGCTTGAGAATCTTAGGATGTTCCCGCCCGAGGGGTGGAGTGAGGAAGACGAAACCGGCTCTAAGAAAAAGAGAAGGAAAAAAGCCGGACGCAGGAGCCGAAAAAATGATGATAAAGAAGTGATCACTGAAAAAGAAGTAATTATTGAAGACCTGTCTGCGGAGGATGATATACCTGAGGAGACAGGTCCGGAAGATAAGAGTGATAAAGAATAAAAGCATAAAAGGAGAGAGAAATGGATAAGAAAGAATACGCACTTAAGAAGCACGAGGAATGGATGGGCAAGTTAGAGGTCACACCAAGGTGTGAGGTCAATACGATGGATGATCTGTCGGTTGCGTATACACCCGGTGTTGCCGAACCCTGCCTTAAGATAAAGGATGATGTGGATCTTAGCTACACCTATACAAGAAGGGGCAATATGGTTGCCGTTATAACGGACGGTACCGCGGTTCTGGGTCTCGGAGACATAGGTCCCGAAGCAGGCATGCCCGTTATGGAAGGAAAGTGCGTGCTCTTCAAGCGCTTCGGCGGAGTTGATGCCTTTCCTCTGTGTGTACGCAGCAAGGACGTGGATGAGATAGTAAATACCGTAGCCCTTCTTGCAGGTTCATTCGGTGGGGTTAACCTTGAGGATATATCGGCTCCCAGGTGTTTCGAGATAGAGAAGAAGCTTAAGGAAAGATGCGATATTCCCATTTTCCATGATGACCAGCACGGAACGGCTGTGGTTGTCCTGGCAGGTCTTATCAATGCTCTTAAGCTTGTAAATAAGAAGATGGAGGATATCTCGGTGGTTGTTAACGGATCCGGTGCTGCCGGTATCGCGATCACCAAGCTTCTTATGAAGACGGGGTTAAAGTCAGTCATCCTCTGTGACACCAAGGGTGCTATCTACGACGGACGCGACAACCTTAATGCCATAAAGGCCGAGATGGCTAAGATATCAAACCTTGAGAAGAAGCAGGGGAGCCTTGCCGATGTTATAAAGGGCGCTGATGTATTTATCGGTGTATCGGCTCCGGGTGTCCTGACTGCGGATATGGTTAAGACAATGGCCAAAGATCCTATCGTATTCGCGATGGCCAATCCCGTTCCCGAGATCCTTCCGGATGAGGCTAAGAAGGCGGGTGTTGCGGTTATGGGTACCGGCAGGAGCGATTATCCCAACCAGATTAACAACGTGCTTGCTTTCCCGGGTATATTCCGTGGTACTCTTGATGTACGTGCCAAGGATATAAATGATGAAATGAAGCTTGCTGCAGCATATGCGATAGCAGGTATAATAAGTGATGATGAACTGAAGCCTGAGTATATAATTCCCGATTCATTTAATGAGAAGGTTAAGGATGCCGTTGCAAGTGCTGTGGCTGAGGCGGCAAGGAAGAGCAAAGTTGCGAGGCTGTGATACAATGGAATATTTACGCATGGCTGAACGTAGCAGTGCTTGCCGGGAATATTCCGGACATAATGAAAGGAATCCTAACGGATTCCTCTTGATGCCTCAAAGCCGGCGGGCTCTCATACCCTAACGGGCATGAGCGGTAACAGTATTGTAGCCCGAAGGGGGAACCAACGGGCTACGATGAGGGGAGTATAAATAATTAATAAGGGGTCGTAATCGAGAATCCTTTGAAGGGTTGATTCCCGTTTACAAGTAAGATTATAGTACATATTTACAAAAAAGACAATACTTTTTTTAAAATTGTAGTAACTTTTTTGCAAACCACTAAATCTTGTGGAATCCAGTAAATAAGCGGTTTACATAACCGTTACAAGAGGTAAAAATGAATAAATTTGAACTCATTGCGCCATGCCATTTCGGGATGGAAGCGGTACTGAAAAAAGAGATATATGATCTGGGTTATGACATCACAGAAGTGTCTGACGGAAGGGTGACTTTTCAGGGTGATGAGGAGGCTGTTGCAAGGGCCAATATATTCCTACGGACAGCCGAGAGGATCCTTATAAAGGCTGCTTCATTTAAGGCCCTGACCTTCGATGAGCTGTTTGAGGGAACGAAGGCCGTCAGCTGGGAAGACTATATCCCGAAGGACGGTAAGTTCTGGGTAGCCAAGGCATCGGGGATAAAGAGTAAGCTCTTTTCGCCATCCGATATCCAGTCCATCATTAAGAAGGCCATGGTCGAGCGTCTTAAGGAGACCTACGATGTTGACTGGTTTCCCGAGAACGGTGCATCATATCCCCTGCGTGTTTCCATAATGAAGGATATCGTGACTATTGGGCTTGATACCACCGGAGAGTCACTTCACAAGCGGGGTTACCGCAAGCTCGTCAGCAAGGCTCCCGTAGCCGAGAACCTGGCGGCCGCCATGATAATGCTGACCCCCTGGAACAAGGACAGGGTGCTGGTTGACCCCTTCTGCGGATGCGGTACAATACCCATTGAGGCCGCCCTTATGGCCTGTAACATAGCCCCCGGCATGAAGAGGGACTTTACCGCACGGGGATGGACGAATATAATAGATGGGAAGAATTGGACAGATACCGTTGAAGAGGCAGGCGACCTTGTCGACATGAGCGTTGAAACGGATATCCAGGGATACGATATCGACGGTGATATAATCAAGGCGGCAAGAGACAATGCGTATCTTGCGGGCGTGGCCGATAAGATCCACTTCCAGCGCCGTCCGGTGGCCGAGCTCCATCATCCCAAGAAATACGGCTTTATCATAACCAATCCGCCATACGGCGAGAGGATAGGGGATAAAGAGGAGATGGACACTCTTTATAAGGAACTTGCGGATGCTTACAGTGGTCTTGATTCCTGGTCGGCATATATAATAAGCGGCTATGACGGGGTCGAGAAGATCATGGGCAGGAAGGCCGATAAGAACCGGAAGATCTACAACGGAATGATGAAGACCTACTACTATCAGTTCATGGGTCCCAAGCCACCCAGGCGGAACCGGAACTTAAGCATATCGGGTCAGGAATTAATATATACAGAAGAATAATAAGAGAGAAGATAAAATGGAAAAGCGTGAAATAATATTTGCAACGGCAAATGAAGATAAACTGCATGAGATAAGGATGATCCTTTCAGATCTGGGGATCGAAGTGATATCCATGAAGGAAGCGGGAATAACCACGGAAATAGTCGAGGATGGTGAGACCTTCGAGGACAATGCCATTATCAAGGCCAGAACAATCATGCAGGAAACAGGGAAGATCACCCTGGCCGATGATTCAGGTCTTGAAGTTGACTTTCTGAACAGGGAGCCGGGCGTGTATTCCGCCAGGTACTGCGGAAGGGATACCTCCTACAGGATCAAGAACAGGAATATCCTGGAGAGGCTTACGGATGTGCCGGATGAACTCAGGAGCGCAAGGTTCGTATGCGCGGTTGCCCTAGCCATTCCGGCAGGCTGTCTTCCCGAGGTTACGGAGGACACCGTTAAGACTGTGAGGGGTACAATGGAGGGCCGTATAGGGTATGAGGAAAAGGGCAAGTACGGATTCGGTTACGATCCTATTTTCTACCTGCCCGAATGCGGATGCTACAGCGGCGAACTCCTGCCCGAGAAAAAGAATGAGATAAGCCACCGCGGCAAGGCCTTAAGGCTGATGAAGGAAGTTCTTGAAGGCTACGGGTTGTGATGAGGTTTGCCTATGAAGATTCTCATAGTCAGTGATACACACGGATATGAAGGAAATATGTGGAAGGCAATAAAAAGGGAAGAGCCCGTCGACATGTTCATCCACTGTGGGGATATAGAGCATATGCCGGCCGAGCTTAAGGAGTATTTCAGCTGTCCCGTACATGTTGTAAAGGGGAACAATGACTTTATGCTCCGCCTTCCTGAAACGGAGAGGTTTGAGATTGCAGGATATAAGGTCCTGCTGACCCACGGCCATCACCACAATATCTACCGGAATCAGGATGCCATGTTCTATTACGGTGAGGAGAACGGAGCGGACATAGTCATGTTCGGCCATATCCATGTACCTGTTGTGGCACACTCAAACGGAGTGACCATAGTCAATCCCGGTTCAATATCGCTTCCCAGACAGCAGGGCGGCCGGCCGTCTTATATAGTAATGACCGTGGAAGAGGGCAGGGAACCGGAATATATGATCAAGTACATATAAAAAAGACACATCGCCCGATGTGCCTTTTTACTTACCGTTTCAGCAAACCATTGAGTTCGGGTCCAGGCCTCCGCCGCTCATTACCCTCTTGCCTGCCTTGGCAGTGAGCGTGCCTCCGTCTATTTCATCAAATATATGACCGCATAACATGCAGGTAATACGTCCGCCCGAATGAAACTTAAAATCCTTGGAATTGTTATTACCGCATTTCGGACATGTAACTCCATTGTTTTTTGTCGGTTCGTCGTTGTTTGCAATACTTGTGCCGCCCGATACCATTTCGAGTTCGTTATCGTTTAATTTATTCATATCTTTTACCTCCGCTTAAAGTCCTGCCGTTTATGATTATACCACAAAAGATCCTTTTTGTATGTCTTAACTATAGCAAAGAAAACGTCACAGAAGTGTCACAAGTGAAACGAGGGGACGGTTCCTCGGTTCATTTTCCGAAATATTATCAGTTCCGCTGTCTCTTAAAAAAAATGAAACGAGGAACCGTCCCCTCGTTTCATTTATGAGACACGGGGGATTCGAACCCCCGACAACCTGATTAAAAGTCAGGTGCTCTACCGACTGAGCTAGTGTCCCGTGATAATATATCCTTCCAAACTGAAAGGCTTACCTTGCCGGTCATAAGGAATCCCCCACTTCGTGGTCCGCCCTTATGACAAATACAGGGCTAGCTGGATTCGAACCAGCGAATGCAGGGATCAAAACCCTGTGCCTTACCGCTTGGCGATAGCCCTTTGCTGTTCCGGCCAAAACCGGAGCAAATAAAAAAGGGTGGGTAGAGGGACTCGAACCCTCGGCCTCCAGAGCCACAATCTGGCGCGCTAACCAACTGCGCCATACCCACCATATCTGCAAATCTATATTGTGCCCCGAAAGGGCTATCATAAGAATCGGGGCTAGCGTGCTCGAAGGGATTCGAACCCCCGACCCACGGCTTAGAAGGCCGTTGCTCTATCCAGCTGAGCTACGAACACACAGCCGACTGAAATCAAGTCAGCACATGCTATTATATACGATATGTTTGTAATTATCAAGTGAAAAACAAATAAATTAAGCAATAATTTTATCCGGACACAAAAGTGTGATATACTGCAGTAGGCGGAAAGTCCGAATTAAGGAAAAAGACGGACAGACAGAGTCATAAAAAAAGCAAACCCATCAGCCTTGAGGGTTTGCAGTATGTATAAAGTCATCGGGGTAACAGGATTCGAACCTGCGACCTCCTGGTCCCAAACCAGGCGCTCTAGCCAAGCTGAGCCATACCCCGAAAGCATATCAACATGCCTAGTTATTCTATAATAGGCATGTGCGATTGTCAACAGGAGGTTTACCTTACGGCATATTTGCTTTAGAATAGTGGTTGGTAATGAGGGAAAGTCAATGACCGATAGAAATCACATATACAGAAATGAGTGGAAATACCTGATCTCTGCCCCGGAAGCAGACCTTATGCGCCGGCGGCTCACCCCTTTTCTTTCGCTTGATCCTCATGCTTCGGACGGGGGATATGAGATAAGAAGCCTCTACTTTGATGATCATAAGAATTCCGCCTATGTACAAAAGCTTATGGGGGTATACGACACGAAGAAGTGGCGGATAAGGATCTATAATTTCAGAGATCTAAAG
>JBGUQP010000394.1:0-2427 GCA_045131145.1 Lachnospiraceae bacterium
TGTCCGCGGCCGTATCCCTTGGTCCTTATCGCTATCTCCTTAAGGTCCTTAATATCAAAATACTTATAACCGATAACAGCCGAATCCCTTATATTGGCAACTATTGAATGTATATCCTTGTCAAGGCCGCTTGTTCCGTCGATATCAAAAGGATGCGCGATATGTTCGTAGGTATCGGGAGTGATATCCGAATGATCCTGCATTATCCTCGGGTAGTCATCGCTTATCCACCCTATCCAGGGGATCAGCATGAACCTGTCCTTACGTACATCGTATACGTTGAGGTCATCAATCAAAGTGTCCCGTTCAAGGTACATATTACATGCGATATATGCAGGGAATACTCCCTTGCCCGCAAGGGGTGTTCCGGTACATGAAGTAACCTCTGTCTGCTTAATGGAGCCGTCTTCCTCTATCGTCAGCTTCTCGAAGCATTCCTGGCGGGAATAGTTGTGACCGTTTGTATGTCTGTGGTAGAAGATATACCATTCTCCTTCTATCTCCACCATGCTTCCGTGATTGTTGGCATAGGGAACAGAAGGAAAGTCAGCCTTCTTGTAGGTATCTATACCTATGTCCCCATTGCTTATTATCACCCCGCCGTAAGTGAACTTGTCCGTGGGTGACTTTGCCGTGGCATAACACAGCTCGTGATTGACTATGGATGAATAAATAAAATAGTAGGTATCTCCCCTCTTACGTATCGAAGGGGCTTCGAAAAACTCATGACCCTCAAAGCCCGTCCCCTTGCTGTAATATTGGCTGGGCGCAATAAACTCAGGTTCCTTAACGATCGTAAGCATGTCCTTATCAAGGACCGTGACCATGGCTCCGTGCTTATCCGGGTTGCCGGCCTCACAGAAACCGGTATAGAGATATGTAACATCTCCTTCCGTAAGAACACCGGGATCGAACTGCTGCTCATCCCCTTCCCTATCACCAAGATATGTTCCGTCCTCATAGTGGACATAGCCCAAGAATTCGTACCTTCCCGCGGGTTCATCACATACCGCTACCGAGATACGGCTTAAGCTGCTTAAGGCATAATATAAATAGTATCTTCCATCCGGGCCCACAGTGACATCCGGGGCATAGAGGTTACCCAAAAGATCACTGTTTGCCGGATCCTGGGATTTTTTAAATATTACTCCTTCATAGCGCCAGTCGGACAGGTCATTTACTGGTGCCGACCAGCACACATAATCGAGTTCGCAGTAAACATCCCCGTTATACTTATCATGTGAACCGTATATATAAACACGGTCGGCGAACACATAAGGTTCGCCGTCCGGAATATATTCATATGATGGTAAATAGGGATTAACAGGCTGTTTAATGGTATGTCTCATATTGTTCTCCCTTTGATCATTCAATGAATACAGATTATTCTTTTACACCGCCGATCGTAAGGCCCGTAACGAAATACCTCTGAAGGAAAGGATAGAGCATTACGATGGGAAGCATTGTCGCAACCGTTGCAGCCGAGCGGATGGTAACGGGAGTGATCGTTGCCGCACCGTTCTTGGCATTTTCGGCTGAACCCGACTGCTGCATAACCGATGAGAGCAGCTTCATAAGCTCGTACTGAAGAGTCGTGTACTGGGTCTTCATACGGTTGTAGAGCATTGCATCGAACCATGAGTTCCACTGCCATACAGCTATGAAGAGTGCTACCGTTGCATACACCGGCTTACACAGGGGTGAAATGATATCCTTAAATATCGTGAAGTAGCCTGCGCCGTCGAGCTGGGCAGATTCTTCGAGTGATTCGGGAATGCCCTCCATGTAAGTCCTCATTACCAGCATGTTAAAGGCTGAGATCATACCGGGGATCCAGTATACGTGGAAGGTACCTGTAAGACCTAAGTTCTTATAAAGAAGGAACACAGGGATCATACCGCCGTTAACATACATCGTTATTACCCAGAAGAGTGATAACTGGGACTTGAAGAGGAAGCGCTTGCGGCTTACAACGAAAGCAAGGAGAGCATTCGCGAAGAGTGATGTAAGCGTTGCAAGTACCGTCCTTCCGACGGTTATCTTTGCTCCTACCCAGATGTTCTGCATTGCGAACACTGTCTTGTAGTTCTTAAGTGAGAACTTGCGGGGCCATAAGTATATCTTACCTCTTACGGCATCGATACCGTCGTTGAATGAAAGGGCGACCGTATTAATTACCGGGTAAAGAGTGATTATGACAAAGCATAAAAGGAATACAAATACAACGACCGAAAAAATCTTATCGCTTATAGGTTTGGAGACTCTGTACTCTTTGTTTGTATTATCGTTCATTTTTCTTCTCCTCCCTTAGAATAACCTTTGTTCGCTGTATCTCTTGGCGAGCGAGTTAGCCAGGACGATAAGCAGGATACTTACCGCGCTCTTGAAGAGACCTGCAGCGGTACCGAGTGAATAGTCATTCTGGGA
>JBGUQP010000395.1:0-2403 GCA_045131145.1 Lachnospiraceae bacterium
GATATGATCATGACGAGGATGGGAACCTTATCATCAATGAAGAAGAAGCCAAGGTAGTCTCTCTTATATTTTTTCTATTCCTGTATGGATACAGCTGTACGGAAATAGCGAAAGTACTCACCCGCATGGAGATCCCCAACTATCACGACAATGTTGAATGGAACTCCTCAACCATATTCGGGATGCTGCGAAACGAAAGATATTGCGGCGACATTTGGGCACGCAAGACGATAACATTTGATTACCTCGAACATAAGCACAAGAAGAACGAGGGCGAAGCGCCCAAGTATTTTCGAAAGGATCACCATGAAGCGATCATATCCAGGGAGGACTACGTAACCGTTCAGGTTCTTATAGATATGGCAAGGCATGGGATCATAAACATTTCTTCCGAACTCAGGGTCATAGGTAAAGGAGTTCTTAAGGGTTTCGTCTGCATCAATCCTCATTGGTCGAAATTCAAAGCGGACGATTATATAGAAGCTGCCCAGACCATTCAGTGCGGATTTAAAAATATTGAAAAGTTAAGAGTTGTTGCTGATGAAGATGATGAGGACTTGTCGGATTATCAGGTTATAAGGGGAGAATTTCTCGGAGGACGCACGCCGATAACCATAACCTTCAAAAACAATTCCATAAAGTTTTCCAATCCGGCAGTTATGTCACTGGATACATATAACATTGAACTTCTGATCGAACCACTTGGAGGATATATTGCAGCAAGGGAGATCAAGGCAGGAGAAAGTCACAGCTTAAGCTGGGCGATGAAGAAGAAGGGAAGGAAGGTTAACAGGTCTGTCAATGCATCCGGTTTCATTAATACCATATATGAATTATTCGGATGGGAAAGAAGACTTACCTACAGGGTCAACGGAGTATTTCTGGAGAAGGGAAGTGACAGGGTACTGTTTTTCGATGTGAAGCATACGGAGATCCTGATTCCGAAGCACTACGCAAAGGTAAAAGAAGCTTATGGCATCAAAATTCCGACGGGAAGCATAGTTGCCTATAAGAAGGAGTGGGCTGGATCGTATGGTGACAGTTATTATGGCGATCGGTTTCTTAGTCCACTTAACAATTTCAAGGATATCGATAACTGGAAGATACAGGAAAAGGCAGTACGGGCAACCGAACCGGTAATAACACTCAGAGACCGTAAGGAACTCATGGATGAAATCAAAATTCTGTCAAAAGAGATAGAGGGCAATAGGAAAAATAAAGAGGAGGCAGAGGATGGAAACAATGATGACGGATGATCTTCAGATAGTAAGAGGCAATTATTTCTACAGGGATGACCTGCCCAGGCTTACCCTTGCCAATGATATGCTCTCTTTCAATAATCTTTGCGTTAAGCTTCTTGATGTGGAGTATGTGATCATTGTACCGAGTAAGGAAAACAAAACCATAAGGATAAGACCGAGCACCCGATATGATTTCAACTCGGTAAGATGGTATAACCTGAAAAAGGGAATAAAACGGTCAAGGAAGATAAAGTCAAGGATATTCACTGCAATGTTCTTTAGGGATATGGGATTTGATTTCGATCACAAGTATGTGCTAAATGGTGAATATCGGAAAGGAGAAGTACCGGAACTGATCTTTTATGCAGAGGATCCGAAGGTATTTGTGCTTGATGAAACTGCCGAAAAGAAAAGGTTCGAAGAAAGATACCAAGGCGACTGGCAGGATTCATATGGTATTCCCTTAAAGGAACATGAAGATCACAAGCTTCATACCTTTGAAGAATATACCGTTCTTGATATTACGCTCGAAAGGGTTATCGAGGTGGAGGAAGAATCAGATGAAGAAGCGGAACGACTGAATGAGCTTACCAGTAAATATGTGAGGGATGGTGGATACTATGGATGAAAGAACAATTCGGCTATTGGAAAAATATGAGGGGTCGCCGTACATTCCCCGTGTCAATTTCGAACTTATCCCTATATGTGAGCTCACATGTGATCAGGTGTACCAGAGAGCCCTGTCAGAGAAACAGGTAAGAAAAACATCTGACAACTTCGATCCTTTTCAGATCAATCCGGTGAAGGTAAGTAAAAGGGATGGCAGAAACTATGTGATAGACGGGCAGCATACCATGGAAATAATAGCCAAAGTCTCACAGAGCAGGGACACGCCGGTTTGGTGCATGGTATATAATGATCAGCTCTACTATGAGAAGGAAGCCAATGTGTTTGCCGAACAGGCAAAGTACACACGGGCCCTTACCCCCTACGAGATATTTATAGCAAAGGTTGAGTCTGGCGACGAAGACAGCCTTATGATAAAGACAGTTGTTGAAACCAACAATTTCATAGTAGGCAAGGAGGCCAAGCCAGGTGTCGTATGTGCAGTTAAGTCCCTTGAATATATTTACAACAAGTTAGGACTCGAAGTATTGAACCG
>JBGUQP010000396.1:0-6127 GCA_045131145.1 Lachnospiraceae bacterium
ATGGAAAATGGTCACAAAACTATGGCTTGATGCTGTACTCATAATCTTAACCTTAAAATCAACCTTCTGTCCCTGACTGACAGAAAGCGTACCTGTAGGCGATATGTTTGTATTTGTCGCCTTGTCAGCATCCGAAACAGTATCAAAATAGAGAGTATTATAGTATTTATTTCCTTCAGAATCCTCCTGATAATACCTTGTACTGATGTCAACTGTTTCACCGGGTTTAATATATAACTCATTTGGCCCGTGTATTGCACCCATTGCAGCTACAGGAATCGGCTCTACATAAGGCGGTATCTCATTTCCCGATACCGGTTTATTTCTGAGTGTAATATTATGGCTGGATGAATACTCTTTATTTCCTTTGGCATAGGTTGTCTCAATACGTACTATTCGCTTCTCCTGCATACGGCTTAAGTCAACCTTGAAATCTGTGATATACTCTGCCATCAGTTCCTTATCCGCATATACATTCGAAGTATCACGTTCTATTGTATGAGAAACAGTATGTATTGCTCCGTATTCCGAATAATACAGTTTACTCTGCACAGGATCGGTATTCCTTTCCCAGGTGAGTTCATAAACTCTGTCCGGATTATACATTACCAGTTTCTTGCCTGCAGCCAATGCTGTTGAGGTGTCTTCTTTTACAACATTAATATAGTTTGATAAAACCGAAGGATCGGTTCCGTCAGGGGCATACATATAATCTATTCCCACAGCGGTGTCAATGATTATGTCCTGCATCTGATTAAATGCAAGCTGTGATTCGCTCTGCAGATTCACGTCTGCACTTGAACTTGTAAAAGTTCGTGCGCCAACTGTCATGAACCCGAATACAGCGGTCCCGACAATAGCAACTAAAGCAACTGCAACCATGAGTTCTACAAGTGTAAAACCACCGTTTCTGTTTTCTGAATTATACTTTGTTGTTCTCATATGTGACTCCTTTCACTCACTTAAGAGAAACCTTACCGGTTGCCGGAACGATCTCTACATTATAAACAGAACCGCCTCCGCTTATTTCTATTTTGTTGCAGGAAACACTGTTCTTGCTGGTACCATCACTTAAAGTCATGTTTATTGATGCTTCCTTACCATTGGTCCGGTCAAATCCTATCAATAATCCGGGATCGGTTAACGAATCAAGTGCAACCGGACCTACTGTATTTCCCACACTGTCTTTATATGTATAATTTACCGAAGGATGATGCTTTCCGATCATCTCAGGAACATCATAAGTAATGTTGTCATTTACCTTATATATATACTGTTTATAATATTTTTGGTCAGTACTGTCCCTGTAGATATACAGAACTGTTTCCTGTTTACCCATCGTTTTTATACGTGTTTCACCAATTGCGGTCTTTATAGAATTTGCAAGCGATTTGGCTGAGGAACTTGCTATATATCCGCTTCCTCCTATCAAAAAGCCACCCAAAATTCCTATTATAGCAACCGCTATCATCAATTCTACAAGGCTTAATCCCCTGTTGTCACTTTTCATCCATTATACCTCTGAAATATTTTATTTCTTAACCCAATTTTGGTAGATTACCGAATTCTCAATATCAACAACTCCAAGTCCTGAACCTGATGCCGATGCACCTGCTATATATGCCGACCCATTTATGAAGAAATCAATTGGCCTGACAGTTGCATTTGGATCAGCTCCGCTAGGATCATACAACTGCTGTAAAACATCTATTATCTCCTGTCTCTTTGCAGGATCTTCACCGGCTCCTGTCATATTCACTTCACTTCCGCCTGTAGCAACATCAATATATACTTTTCCGTTCGCAATTATAATTCCATCAAAATCTGCTCCGAGCACAATATCATGCGTTGCAACTATGACTCTTAAATCCGGGCTTATTTCGCTTCCGGAATAAGCATAACCATTTGCCGTGACCGAATTTCCATTACCGTCAAAACAGCTTATTGAAGAAGCAGAATCTGTAATCACAGCCACAACATTTCCGGCTGCATTCTTAAACTTTTTAGTTCCTCCGTTTCCGGTAAACGTTCTTATCTGATTCTCGCTTACAACTATATTATCATATACGCCTTTACTTAATTGATCCGCTGTCAGTTTATCCATATTTTCAGTAAGATTGGTACACAGTGCAGTATATATCTTTTCGTAATTACTGCATTCATTTCTTTGAGATGTAGTTAAAAGGTGGGCTTCTCCCCTTCCCTTAGATGTTGCATTTCTAGACACTGTACCTGCATCGGTATATATCTTATCGCGCGAAGACGGGAGCAGTAATTCGTCGGCATATACCTCAAGATATCTGTCCATCTTGTCCTTGTGAAACCTATAATAGTCAATTGCATATCTGTTAGCCGATTCATTGTCTGCAAATTTAACATAAAAATACACTAAAGTCTGGCCATTACTAGGTGCAAAAATAGTTTGGAAGGCAGCCGCACCTGCACCAGTATAGTCACTTAACATTTTATTTCCCATGGAACCGATCGATTTATTCACCGCAACAAGCTCAAAACCGGTCCTTGGAACTATACTGCTTGTCGGATCACCCGGAATCTGATAAGTATAGTAGTTGCTTATCATGGAATTATACTCCGTAACAGTAATTGGATTCTTGCCTATAACCGTCTTGTTATTATATACCCCGATGCATTCATCCGGTATAAGGTAAGCTAACTGATTACCCTTAACAGCCACTGTCTCACCCATCATGATGTTTGCATTGTTTGAAGACAATGTATCCCAGTCTGCAACATCTGTAGTAAGTGTATCAGCTTCAGAAGCCCTTTTCGTTCCTATAAAAGATCTGCCTGCGACTACCATGTTGTCAAGGGCAGACATATCAAGCTTCCCCGACAGGCCATTAACGATTATCGCACTGCTCTTAGATGCATCATCAAGTGAACCTCCAAAACCGGTATAGGTTCTTGTCAGTGTAACCTCGGGAGTGTTTCCCATAAGCGTAAGATCATCCGCAACTCTTGCGTTGGACTTTATATTCAGTTTGCCATCCTTAACTGTAATGTCTGATGCATACAGAACATTTGCGCTGACCGAAACATCTGAACTTATTCCAAGGTTCAAAGGCCCCTTTGATACAATATATTCATCGCTCTTAAGATTCACCCGTCGGATTGTATTTATGCCGCCGTCTCCAACATATATGCTTCCGTTTACATTAAGAGGAGAATTCCCTATCTCAAGCCCGTCATCCGCTATAAGGGCATACCTGAATACAGGGGGAAACGAAGAAGTGTCAACAAATGCAGTACTGGGTGCCGAAATCATAATATCTGTACTGATTTCAGAATAAAAGCCTTTATCATCTGTATACTCAAGAGTTATCCCTTTTAAGACTAGCCAGCCTTCATTGGCAATATTCTCTATGTTTCCGGTTCCGTACATATATCTTCTGGGATTTCCCGGATTTCCCGGATCAATACTAACGTTTATACTGCCATCTATAAACCCTTTAAGGTGATCCATACTGTAATGTCCTATATTGGATGGATCCTGAATGATCGCTTCCAAACTTTTTTTAAATTCCTTTTTGAATTCACTCTCTCTCTTTGCTTCATCCCACGCACTGTAATTCTGCATGATTACACTGTAAGCTGAATTGGCTGCAAGCGAGGCATCACCCTGAAGACCTACCCTGATCTGTTCAAGAACGGTTTCAGCAGTATAGAAACCCTGTTTGTTCTCCTGATCAGTCACCTTCATTCTGAAGTTGGCCATGGACATCCACATTATGGTAACTCCTAAAATGGCAATAAAGGCCAAAGCTATAACAACCATAACTATAGCCGAGCCCTTATTATCATCCTTCACTTTTTTCAACACCAAACGCTTCATGTAACCAACCTCCGGTTTATCTTATTGTTCCGTCAAGGGTTACAAGCAACTTGTCGGAAGAAATATTACCACCATTCGTCTTGGCTTCAGCTATGCTCCCCTTGTCATATACATATATATCAACATCATATAACCGGTCATTGAATTTATCTCCGCTCATCGGATCCACAACGCTGTACGATTCTCCTCCCATATTGTTTACTATCGCATTTCGTTCGTCTGATGTCATATTTATACCGTTGTATTTATATGTAGCCTGATGCGTTGGAAGTTCCGAATAAGTTCCATCTCCGCCTGCCGCTGCATTTAGCATAATATCCTTTAGGCTGTAGTCAAGATTTGTCCTTATCATAGTATGTGGTTTCGTATCAGTCAGCATCTCACCAATAATATTTACATTACATCTGTAGTTTTCTTCCCATGTTCCGATATTGGATAAAGAACCGTCGTATTGCCTTACTATATAAAAAGTATTATCAACTAAATCATTATTCTTAAATGTAATACTGTCAGGTGTGGCTGCTGCAAAATTATTTTTTCCATTATATGTCGGATTGTAAAACAGGAAGACATTACGCAGTTCACTTCTTGTCGCCTGCATTGTTTCACTTTTATTATGCGCAGGATGCGCCTTGGCGTACATCTTATAATTCATTCGCGTAATGAACTCGTCAGTACCTCCAACATTATTCTTATCAATCTCAACATCAATATCCATTACCATATCCTGCATTGAATATGTAGTGGAATTGGCTCCGTTTATAGCCGAAAGAAGGTCACTCTCTTTCAATTCGAAAACAACATCCTTGGAATCATTCATATCCGATATATCCACAAGCGGAATACTGTTTGGGGACACAGTGCCGCCGGTTCTGTATGGTGTGGCATCCACCTTCATAAGTACATCTACAAAATAATTGGATGTTCCGCCTGTTTCAACTGTTACATCCTGTAAATAGAAATAGTATTTACCACCGGGCTTATTGTTGAACTTATAGGTTACCCCGCCATCAGTAGATGAAATACATGGTTTATCATCATCGCTTACAGCAGTATCACTTACACTTGAAAAGCCCGAAACGCTTCCGTCAGCAGCTATAACGCATCTGTTTTCGCTCATGCTTCCCTTAACAAGGTTTCTATCTATTATTCTGAAGCCATCACGTATAACATTGCCTGTTATCCCCTCCACTATACCGGCGGGATAATATATCTGCAGCGCCAGTTCCTCAAGATCATCAGCCCTAAGTCCTTCCATAACATCCTGTGCAGTCGTTGTGATCCTGAGTTTCTTTCTCGAATTCATGTTAACAGAAGCTGCAGATATAAATGCATGCAATAAAGGAACCGTTATTATGGCAAGAATAGTAATTGCGATCAACAACTCAACCAAAGTCATTCCTCGGTTGTCAAGCCTCCTGCTTCTTGCTTCCATCACGGTTCCTCCTTTCTTTTATATCCGAAAATATATATCGGCATTTTATAATGATTTCTTTAATTATTCATTCTCAGATTCAGCATTTGCTTCCCCTGTATTTGTTGAGTTGTTTACAGGTCTTTGGTCTGTAAGTGAAATAGTTCCGAAGATATTATCCGTACCCTGTATTACATCTCTGATCTGAGGCTCGACATACTGCTTGCCTGTACCAGTTACATAATACCTTCCGATATTCATGCTTGCCTGAAGCATGCCTGTTGTAATATCGTAGCTGGCGTTGACGGTAAGGTTGCTCCTGTCAAGATTGTCATTGATAAACCTTATTGAATTTTTGAATCCATCGTAATCCGTCTCCCCGGCAATTGTAACATTTCTTAAATACAAGGCCGGCATTATTGCAGGATCAGGAGCATTTTCAGGCTGAGGCGCAGGTTCTGCCGCCACATCTCCTTCGGGTGCAGGTGCACCTCCGTCAGCAGGTGCCGGTGCGGGAGCACCGGAAACCTCGGCAGGGATATAGCCGTTAACAATTTCGCTTGTCTGTGCATTAATATCTGCGAAAGTAAATGCTGAAGCAGGGGCTCCGATACCAACATTTGGTATCAACTCATACGGCGCAAATTCCTGAAGGGCTTTTGCAAAAAGAATAACATCCTCTTCATAAATATTTGAAGGAAACCTTGAAAGTATCTTTTCTGCCAAGGCATTATTCTCATTTGTCTGTGTTACAAGCTCTGCCTGCTGGTCGGCAATACTCTGCAATACATCTACTCTGCTCTGTAATGCCTGATTCTGCGTTTTGAGCTGAGCGGTTTTATCAGTATATCCCATGTATA
>JBGUQP010000397.1:0-8113 GCA_045131145.1 Lachnospiraceae bacterium
ACCTCAAAGAGCGGCCAGTAACAGGTCTCGATTCCCAGCCTGCATATCTTCATTATCTCGGAAGTCTCATACCGCCATCCTCTCGGACAGGGGGCCATTATGTTAAGGAAAGCCGCACCTTCGGTGTAAATGGCCTTCTCTGACTTTTCATACAGATCCTTGAAGTTCTGGGTAAGTGTTGTCTGGGCAACATAGGGAACGTCATGCTCGGCTATTATTGCCGCAAGGTCCTTACGATTCTGCATCTTACCGTTAGACTCACTTCCCACGGGTGTTGTCGTTGTGTCGGCATACATGGGTGTGGCACTTGAACGCTGTATACCGGTGTTCATATAGGCACCGTTATCGTAGCATACATAAACCAGATCATGCCCGCGCTCCATGGCACCCGACAGCGACTGGAAACCTATATCGTAAGTACCGCCGTCTCCGCCGAAGGTGATGAACTTGAAGTTCTCCTTCTCGGACAGCTTCCCCCTCTTCTTAAGGGCACGATAAGCTGTCTCCACTCCGGAAAGAGTAGCTCCCGCATTTTCGAAAGCATTGTGGATATATGAATCTTCCCATGCCGTATACGGATACATAAAGGTTGATACCTCCAGGCAGCCCGTAGCATTGCCGATAACGGCATGATCTCCCTCATGAAGGGCACGAAGTACACCCCTTACGGCTATCGTCGCACCGCATCCGGCGCACATCCTGTGTCCCGCAGCAAGACGCTCGGGCTTGTTCATTACCTCTTTTAAATTATAAGCCATTCCGGCGCCTCCTTATTCTCTGAGTCCAATATATCTATACTGTTCAAGCTCCTTACCGCTCTTAACAGCATCATCCATCTCATCAAAAATCCCGTATACATGATCAACCGTAAAGTCACGCCCCGCAAGTCCGTAGATATAACTTACGGTTTCAATATTCACTTTATACTTAAACAGGGCAGCACATACCTCCATTGACAGGGGACCGCCGTTTCCGTTATAAGGCTCGCACCTGTCCATGATGGCAAGACACTTGCAGTTCCTTAAGGCATCGGCAAGCTCTCTTGCAGGGAATGGCCTGAATACGCGAAGCTTTATGATCCCGACCTTCATTCCCTTCTCTCTCAGATCATCACATGCCTGCTTGGCAGTACCTGCTGCCGATCCCATGATAAGCATTATATAATCGGCATCTTCCGTTCTGTATTCCTCAAAGAGTCCGTATTTGCGTCCTGATATCCTCTCGAAATTCTTCGCAACCTTAAGGATGACATCCCTGGACCTCTCCATGGCAAGTTCCTGATTCTTCTTGGCTTCCATGGCGTAATTGGAAACGGAATAAGGCCCCACCGATACGGGTTTCCCGGGATTGAGCAGCCATTCTTCGGGCTCATATGTTCCGACAAAATCCTTAACCGTATCATCATCGAGAAGTTCGATGTTCTGTACGGCGTGCGAAGTGATAAAGCCGTCCTGACATATCATGATCGGAAGATGTACATTCTTATCCTCTGCTATCGGATAAGCCTGGATGAAGTTATCATATGCTTCCTGATTGGTTTCGGCATAGATCTGTATCCATCCCGTATCCCTTGCTCCCATGGAATCGGAATGATCGCAGTTGATGTTTATGGGACCCGATAACGTACGGTTTACGAGAGCCAGGGCACATGGCATGCGGTTACTTGCAGCCACGAGCAGCTCCTCCCACATAAGGGCCAGACCGCAGCTTGAGGTGGCCGTAAGGGACCTTGCTCCCGCAGCTTCGGCGCCTATTGTCGCGCTCATCGACGAATGCTCTGATTCCACCGGGATAAACTCGGTGTCCATCTGCCCGTTTGCTATATAGGTCGATACCATCTGGGGTATCTCGGTTGAAGGTGTTATCGGGAAAGCAGGCATCACATCCGGATTAACCTGGCGGATCGCGTAAGCAACGGCCTCGTTCCCCGACATTCTGTCTTTCTTAGGCATATCTACATACCCTCCCTCATCGTGATTGCTCCGAAGGGGCAGGCCTTCTCACAGATGCCGCATCCCTTACAGTGATCATAGTCAAAATCAAGCCTTAATGAATCCTCCACGGGTATGCTCCCGTCAGGACACACAGGGGCACACAAGAGACACTGCTTGCACTTTTCCTTATCAAATACCGGTGTCATTGTCCTCCATTCACCGGTATTGAATTCCTTGCTCGTCCCTGCCGCAAACATCATAAGACCTTCGGTAAGGTTCTGATGCGGCGTTGTTTCGTTTATCTTCTTAACATCCGTTCTCATTTTTCTTCCTCATTTTATGCGATCAACTGGTCAGACAGGGCTTCGAAGGTCATTGTCAGAGCCTTCATGTTACCTTCTATGACCTCTGGTTTCTTGGCGAACTTATGCTCATAAGAAGTCCTCATCTCCCTGATGAAGGCCTCCTTATCCATAACCTTGCTTACCGCTACCGCTGCTGCAAGCATAGGTGAATTGGGGAAGTTCTTCCCAAGGGTCTCAACGGATATCTTTCTTGCATCGACGGTATATACGCGCCCTTTATACCCGTTCAAAAAAGGAATAACATCTTCTCTGCTGCCCGGTGTATTTATAATGATGGCACCGTCTTCCTTAAGGCCGGCTGTAACATCAACCGAATGGAGAAGGGTCTCATCAACCACTACAACAAGATCCGGTGTGTATATGTTGGAGTGTACCCTTATCTCCTCCTTGCTTATCCTGTTATAAGCAGTAATAGGCGCCCCCATTCTTTCGGGTCCGTATTCCGGAAACCCCTGAACGAAAGCACCTGTCTTAAAAGCAACATCCGCAAGAAGCAGTGCTGCCGTCTTGGCACCCTGACCTCCCCGTCCGTGCCAGCGTATCTCAAGTCCCTGACTCATTGTATTCTCCTAAATCCTTATTGATATGTACGAACATTTCCTATTATATACACAGAAAAACTCCCGTGTAAATAATAAATTTAGCCATTTACGCCTTTACTCCATCGCATAGATATCGAAGAGTGACAATTGATTTGATTCAGGCAGATCATTCAGGATACCGAGTCTTGATAAGGTCTCTATGACGGTATTGGAAACCTTGGTTCTGTCCCTGAAATCATCCTTGCTGATAAAGGGACCATCCTTGCATGCATCAACTATCGATTCGGCTGCTTTATCGCCCAATCCCTCTATGGATCCAAGGTGCGGCATTATCTTACCGTCAATGACCTGACACTTATTTGACTTTACCCTAAAAAGATCTATAGGCATGAAATCGTAGCCGCGTGCATACATTTCCTGCACAAGACGCATATCCCTTAATTCATCCTGCTCCTTCTTACTCAGAGAGTCCTCGCGTTTCTTATAATCCGCCAGGTTTTTCTCAAGCTCATCCCTGCCCATACACATCTTTTCATAGGAGAAACCCGAAGCACGTATGCTGAAAAACGCCGCATAATAAGCAAGCGGATAATTGACCTTATAATATGCTATCCTCCATGCCATCATGACATAGGCAGCCGCATGTGCCTTGGGGAACATGTACTTGATCTTCTCACAGGACCAGATATACCAGTCAGGGACATTATGATCGGTCATATCCTGTTTCCATGCTTCCCACTTATCGCACTTGCCCTTGGCAACATTACCCTTTCTGACATTCTCCATGATCTTGAAGGATTCCTCGGAATCAAGACCCATATTGATAAGATATGTCATGATATCATCACGGGTACAGATACAGGTTGAGATTGTGGCCTTACCCTCTTCTATAAGTGTCTGGGCATTACCCAGCCACACATCGGTACCATGGGACAGACCCGATATCCTGACAAGGTCTGAAAAGGCCTGAGGCTTGGCATCAATTACCATCTGCATGGCAAAATCAGTTCCGAACTCCGGTATCCCCAGTGTACCCAGCCTGGTTCCTCCTATATCCGACGGTTCTATCTTAAGAGCAGAAGTGTTCTGGAACAGGGACATCACATCCTTATCATCCAAGGGTACCTGCTGGGGATCTGTACCTGTCAGATCCTGGAGCATCCTTATCATGGTGGGATCATCGTGTCCCAGGATATCAAGCTTTAAAAGGTTATGATCTATCGAGTGGTAATCAAAGTGGGTAGTGACTATATCCGTGGTCATGTCGTTGGCAGGATGCTGTATCGGAGTAAATGAATAAATCTCATCTCCCACCGGAAGCACTATGATACCACCCGGATGCTGGCCTGTTGTCCTGTGTATCCCGGTACATCCCGCAGTGATCCTGTTTATCTCACAGGAACGCTTCTTAACCCCCCGCTCCTCATAATAGTTCTTGACATATCCGTAAGCAGTCTTGTCGGCAAGCGTACCTATTGTCCCTGCCCTGAAGGTCTGGCCGTCCCCGAATATTACCTCGGTATACTTATGGGCCTTACTCTGGTACTCGCCCGAGAAGTTAAGATCTATATCCGGTTCCTTATCTCCCTTAAAACCGAGGAAGGTCTCAAAGGGTATATCAAATCCTTCCTTATTAAGAGGGGTACCGCAATTGGGGCATATCTTATCAGGCATGTCACAGCCTGCCCTTCCTGCATAAGCCTTCACTTCATCCGATTCAAAATCAACATAATGGCATTTCGGACACAGATAATGCGGTGACAGTGGATTTACCTCGGTAATCCCGGCCATAGTGGCAACAAAGGATGATCCTACCGAACCACGCGACCCAACAAGATATCCGTCCTCCATTGATTTCCATACAAGCTTCTGGGCAATGATGTACATAACGGCAAATCCGTTGCTGATGATCGAATTAAGTTCCCTCTCAAGCCTTGCAAGGACCTGAGGCGGAAGATCGTCACCGTACATTTCATGTGCCCTAGAATAGCATATATCCCTCAGTATCTTGTCCGAATTCTCTATAACCGGCGGGCATTTATCCGGTCTTACAGGCTCAATCCTGTCCACCATATCCGCAATAAGATTGGTATTTGTCACTACCACCTCGTAGGCCTTGTCATACGGAAGATATGAGAACTCCTCAAGCATCTCCTCCGTTGTTCTTAAATAAAGAGGGGCCTGGTCGTCTGCATCCTTAAAACCCTTCCCGGCCATTATTATGCGCCTGTATATCTCATCCTCGGGATCGAGAAAATGAACATCGCAGGTGGCTACAACAGGTTTACATAACTTCTCTCCAAGGGCTACTATCTTCTTATTTATATTAATAAGGTCTTCCCTGGAATTGACGTTCTCATGATGTTCATCATTTATCATGTATTCATTGTTTCCAAGGGGCTGTATCTCAAGATAGTCATAGAAGGAAGCGATCCTATAGATCTCTTCCTCGCTCCTGTCATCCACGATCGCCCTGTAAAGTTCGCCCGCTTCACAGGCCGATCCTATGATCAATCCTTCCCTGTACTTATCAAGCAGGCTCTTGGGTATCCTCTGGTTCCTGTGAAAATACTTAAGGTGGGACATGGATACAAGCCGGTAGAGATTCATCCTGCCAACCTCGTTCTTTGCAAGGATGATCACATGATAGGACATGGATTTCTTAATTATGTCAACCGAATTGCGGCCGAACTCTTCCAGGGCTGCAAGATCCTCTATACCCATATCCTTAAGCATTGCAGTAAGCTTTATAAAAATATGAGCCGTACATTCTGCATCATCCACTGCCCTGTGATGATTATCAAGCGATACCTTTAAGGCTTTGGCAACGTGATCGAGCTTGAACTTACCCAGTTCAGGCAGCTGGGCCCTGGCCATCGCCACAGTATCGACCACGGTAAAATCGGTCTCTATCGCAAGATCGGCAGCCTTCTGCCTTATAAAACCCGTATCAAAACCTGCATTATGAGCTACCAGCGAGCATCCTTCGCAAAACTCAAGAAATTTCGGAAGCACCTCGGTAATAAAAGGGGCATCCTCTACCATGGCATCGGTTATAGAGGTAAGCTGGGTTATCCTGTAGGGTATCGGTTCCCTGGGATTAACAAAGGTCGAAAACCTGTCTGTAATCTTACCTTCTATAATCTTAACCGCCCCTATTTCTATAATATTATTCCTCTGCGGATTAAAACCGGTTGTCTCAATATCAAAAACAACAAAGGCATCATCAAGAGTCTGGCCCTTACCGTTTACAACGATGCCCATGGAATCATCCACAAGATATCCTTCCAGTCCGTAAATAAGCTTAAAATCCGGATGTTCCTTCTGTATCTTGGGCAGCTCATGGAAGGCATCCGTAAAGGCCTGGACAACACCGTGGTCCGTAATGGCCAGGGCCTTGTGTCCCCAGGATGCTGCACGCTTCATAAGAGACCCGACATCGCTCACGCCGTCCATGTCGCTCATCTTGGTATGACAATGAAGCTCGACCCTCTTAATCTCCTCATTATCCGTACGGATATTCTTCTTCCTGCCTTCAGCCTTCTTGATGCCCTGTACATACCCAAGTGACAGTTCGCCGTCAAAAGTGTCAATGTTTGCCACGGCCTTAATTGTTATGTACCTGCCCATGTCAAGGTAGGCAAAGAGTCTTTCCTGCTGTTCAAGCCTTGGGAACATCTTGACCGTAATCGTATCCGTATTATCCGTAACATCAAATATGACCAGAAGCTTGCCGTTCTTGGTTTCCCTCTTCTCAAACCTTATAACCTGGCCATATACGGTCACTTCACCGGTCACTCCCTCAAGATCCGAAATATTTACAGGCTCATCTTCAAAATCACGCCCGAAAACAACATCCGGGTTGTCGGATTCCCTGAAGGATCTTCTACGTGTGTTTCCCCTGCCGTACTCCCTTCTGCCGGATGCGTTATTCTTAGCGGCACCCTCCTTGACCTCCCCGGGATCACTGTTCACAGCTTCCACGGCCGGTCCGCTTTCCTCCGGGATTTCTTCACCCTGCGCAGAATCCGCTCTCGCCATGGCCTCATAATAACCGGCCGCACCGTCACTGCCATTCTCTCCGGGAGCAGCACCGGCTTCTTCCGTATTGACGGATTCACCGGCCTCTGCCGGGAGTCCACCGGATATCCTCATTATTTCTTCATTCATCTTCCGCTCGGCACTCCTCCCGGCCCTGCTCTCATCGTGTTCCTTATAATCAACAAGAACCGAAACGGCCAGATTGCACCGCTCATTGAATATCTTCTCAAGTATCCTTACCATCTCATCCTGATGCTCTCTGGCGATCAGAGTATCATCCAGGGTCATTCTTATGACGTTGTCTTCCGGATAATCGAAATCCGCATGACAGAGGATAAGATAGTAGAACCTGTCGTAGTTCCTGAATTCCTCCAGTATACTCTCCCTGTAGGCTTCCATCAGGGCTCTTGCATTGTATCCGGCTGACAGTTCGAAGTTCTCATGTATGGTTACCGTCAGCGTATCATTCGGGAAAAGCTGTCTTACTATTTCCCGCTCGACGGCATAAACATCCTTCTTCTCTATTATATGGGGCGACCTGATATAAACCCTGAGCCTGTCACCCTTGGACGTATTGGCTATCCTAAGGACCTTGGCATCGGAATATAGCATTCTAAGGTCATTATTAAGTTTAAGGGTAGGAAACACTTCCGAAAAATCCTTAGCCATTCTGCCTTACCCCCGTACTCTCGTTCCAATGATCAAGTTCATATTTTAGAACGGAAAGGAGTTCATTCTCCGGTACTTTCTTAATTATCTCACCCTTTTTTATAAGCAGACCTTCTCCCTTACCGCCCGCTATGCCTATATCTGCCTCTCTTGCTTCGCCCGGTCCGTTGACAACGCAGCCCATGCAGGCCACCCTGATATCCAGGTCATAGCCGGCAACAAGCTTCTCTACCTCACCGGCAAGCGATATGAGGTCTATGTTTGTTCTTCCGCAGGTAGGGCATGATACGACATCTATCCCGCCCTGCCTTAAGTTGAGTGTCTTAAGTATCCGTTTTGCTGAAACTATCTCCTCCACAGGGTCACCTGTCAGGGATACACGAATAGTATCCCCTATGCCCATGTTAAGGATTATTCCAAGCCCTACCGCCGATTTTATATTTCCCGAGCTTACGGTTCCTGACTCCGTGATCCCCACATGAAGGGGGTAATCACACTTGGGGGCAAGGATTTCGTGTGCCTTTACACACATCATTACATCAGATGACTTGATACTTACGAC
>JBGUQP010000398.1:0-3338 GCA_045131145.1 Lachnospiraceae bacterium
AGAGGCCTGCCTTACGGTCTTACTTGATACGGTATTGTTTTGTGTTTATACTGTATGTATCTTCAATATTATTATGAAAGGACGATCCCATGGATGATAATTCATTTTTCAGAAGTGCCCTGTCTGATTTTGCCTTTGATGCTGCTTACGGAGATTCCATAAGACACCTTTACAACAGAGGGTTTACTCCCCAGCGGATCAAGGATTACCTTGGGGCCGAATCACTTACCGTCGAGCGGATATGTGAAGTCATAGAAAAATATAAACGTTCCGGAAACACGAGGGATCCTAGTTAAGTGTGCTCACACCGATTATCAGTATATCGTCCTTCTCTATCTTAAGCTCATCCCTGGCAGCCAGTTTCTGTTCCCCTCTTAATACCATAACGGGAACCATGTCGGGCATAAGGTTTAACTGTGACAATTCCTTTCCTGCCAGGCCGCATTCATCGTCAATCCTTGAAGTAATATACTTAAATCCCTTACCGTCAATGGGTTCTCCCATGACCTTCAGCTCTGTATACTGCTCAACAAAACCTGCCGAAATGATACCTGTAGGTATCGCAACCATTCCGACACCCAGAAAGGAAATAATAATAGCCATAAACTTACCGGCTACGGTAACCGGATAGATATCACCGTAACCCACGGTAAGAAGCGTTGATACCGACCACCATATTCCGGAAAAAGCATTCTTAAACTGATCGGGCTGTGCCTCATGTTCAAGCGAATACATACACAGGGACGATGCCAGCATAAGTATAAGTATCATGCACATGGATGATATCAGCTGGTTCTTTTTTTCCTTAAGGACACTGGCTATGACATTAAAGGCATCATACTGGGCATTTATCTTAAAGAGCCTGAATATCCTTATTACCCTGAATATCCTGAAGGCCACCGCGCCAGCCGGGAAGATAAAGGGCAGAAAATACGGGATTATTGTGAACAGATCGATAAGTCCGTATACCGAAACAACAAACCTAAGCCTTGCCTTCAGTGCACTTTTCTCATCCGGATACAGATAATCCGCTGTCCATACCCTTAATATGTACTCTATCGTAAACAGGATTATCGTTACAAGCTCAACGATATTAAGAATGCCCATATATGGAAACATTTGATCGAAAGTCTGCAAAAGGGTCACAAGCAGGTTCAAAAAGATGACCGTTACTATAAATCCGTCAAAAAACGTACTGGGGATATCATTCTTGTTCCCTATTTCTATAATATTGAAGATCCGCTGTCTTAAATCCTTCATGTGCTTATATGAATTCCCCTCTGTCAATTCCCCGGCCGGTGCATTCATCAGATCTTAAACCGGTATCCAACTCCCCATATTGTTTCTATGTATTGTGGATTTCCGCTGTCCTTCTCTATCTTCTCACGTATTTTCTTGATATGGACGGTAACCGTAGCAATGCCTCCCACCGACTCCATATCCCAGATATTACGAAACAGCTCTTCCTTGGTGTATACATGGTTCGGATTCTGGGCAAGAAAAGTCAGAAGATCGAATTCCTTGGTCGTAAAGGTCTTTTCTTCACCGTCTATATAAACACGTCTTGCTGTTTTGTCTATCTTAAGTCCGCGGATCTCGACTATCTCATTTGCATTGGATCCGGCTCCCACCAGCCGTTCATATCTTGTAAGATGTGCGTTGACTCTTGCAACCATTTCCGAGGGTGAGAAGGGTTTTGTCATGTAGTCGTCAGCTCCCAGGCCCAGCCCCCTTATCTTATCTATATCATCCTTCTTTGCGGATACCATTATGATCGGTGTATTCTTCTTCTCTCTTATCTCCTTGCATACCGAAAATCCGTCAAGGCCGGGAAGCATAAGATCAAGTATCACCAATGCATAATCCTCATTTAAGGCCCTTTCAAGCCCCTTTCTGCCATCTGCCTCGATCGTAGTCTCAAATCCGGACATCTCAAGGTAATCCTTCTCAAGCTCGGCTATTGCTTCTTCATCCTCGATTATCAATATCCTGTTCATCTTAACTCCTTATTGTCATATTTATGGAGCGTGAAATTAATGGTTGCGCCCCGTCCTTCCACGCTGGCGGCCCATATATATCCGCCATGATCTTCTATTATCTTCTTAACGATCGAAAGACCGATCCCGCTTCCCATCTTTGACGAATTGCGAGATACGTCGCTTCTGTAGAACCTATCAAATATGTATGGCAGATCCTTCGCAGCTATGCCCTGACCGTTATCAGCTATCTCAACCCTGATCGAATCACCTATATCAAGGATCCTTATTGATATGGTCCCGTCTTCACGACCCATATACTTTATCGAATTGGATATTATATTGTTTACAACCCTTCTTAACTGCTCGGGATCGGCTACTATCACAACATCTTCCGATACCGAATTCTTATACTCAAGCTTCAGTCCCTTTGCTTCAAGTTCAAGACCTATATCAAGTGCACCGTCATTGAAGTATTCGCATACGTTGAGCATGTGGAAATTATACGGAATACTGTTTGTGTCGAGACGTGAATACAGAGTAAGCTCGTTGATCAGACGGTCCATGTCATTCGCCTTGTTATAGATGGTCTTAATATACCTGTCTACCTTCTCCGGCGTATCTGCCACACCGTCTATTATTCCTTCAACATATCCCTTGATCGATGTTATGGGAGTTCTGAGATCATGTGATATGTTGCTTATAACCTCTTTTGTTTCCTCTTCACTTTTCCGCTTATCCTCAAGGATATCCTTTATCTGCCCGCTGATCTTCTCAAGATAGCCGACCGTCCCGTCGAGCACACCCCTCGAACCTTCACCGAATTCATGGTCAAAGTCACCCTCCGACATGCGCTTTACCAGGTCCTCCAGCTTCTTTACCGGACGAATAAGCCGTTTATATATTATAAACGCAGCCGTTCCTGCCACTATCAGTGTAATAAAGACTATTATATAACCCATTTATTTAGTATAACACAAATACCGTTAATTTATATCACTTATTTGTCTTTCTGTTATAAATTCAGAAAATTAGTTTGACTTAAATACAATTTAATATAAAATATAAGTAGCATTCTATTATTCCACTTGAAAATGAAAGGAGATGTTCATATGAAGTATGTATGTCAGGTTTGCGGTTATGTGTATGAAGGAGACAATCCCCCCGAGAAATGTCCCGTTTGCGGTGTGGGACCGGACAAATTCAAGGCCGTTGAAGGAGAAATGAAACTTGCTGCAGAACATGAATACGGTATTTATGATAAGACAGTTAAGGACAATCCCGATATTACGGACGAAGATAAGAAATATATCCTTGAACAGCTTAAGGCCAATTTCACAGGTGAGTGTTCCGAAGTAGGTA
>JBGUQP010000399.1:0-2448 GCA_045131145.1 Lachnospiraceae bacterium
AAAGCCTGCAGGAAAACATTTCTATACTTATAAATCATAGGTTTGGCCGACAGACAGAAAAGACAAGTGAGATCTTTGATGGTCAGAAACAATACCCGAAAAGATAAAGGCAAAAATATAAGACCTTCAAACCGATTTAATGATTCCGGTTTGAAGGTCATAATTTTTTACGGGGATGTTTTGTACTATTTACCTTTATACTTTTCATATATTTACCCTTATAATTGTATTACCAATATTGTTCAATCATTTCGAGGGTAGTGGTTTCAAAACCTTCGTTTTTCTTAATAGCGTTTAATACTTGATCTTTGTCCTGAAGGAATGGCTTGAGACTTTGCACTAATGCTTTTAGCCCTTCGGCATATTTTTCTGCTGCTCCTTCAGCGTGTCCTTCGGCATGTCCCTTTTGACGGGCAAGTTTCATGTTTGAATTCCAATCCATTATGGCTAAATCTTCGGCTAAGATCATCTGCTGCACCTCCTTATTGCGGGTAAAGGAAATAACATCTTCTCTTATGTCGTCTAACAGTTGATTCTGAACGGTTTCTTTAAGTACCTTTTCATTGTTTATATCTGCAATAAATGCAAGTAGCACAAGGAGATCGATATCCTCATCTTCATTATAACTATCGTTAAGATAGAGTTCAAGAGCCTTATCAAGCTGAACGAAGGCCATTTGCTTAATCATTGGGAACTCAAGGCCTGAATCGGCACGAGCCTTAGTGATACGGTGAATGTATCGGTTGGAATCATAATTCCTGAATAATTCCGGACTGTTAGCCATGAGTACGATAATGATGGAACCGTCAACATTTGTATAATCGATCTCACCTTTAGGCTGACCGGCTTCGGCAGAATACTGCAGCAGGAGCATGTTTGAAGCATAAATGTCTGCGCGGTTAAAAATATATTCCTGGGCCTCCCGCTGGATCCCGAGGTCGGCCAGCCTGTGATCTTTTAGCCAGGCAGGTAAATCGGTTATCGTTTTCTTGGAATAGAAGTTCTGCAGGTAAATCTCATTAGAAGCTGACTTTTCAACCTCGAAAGAGGGATCGTTCATTGTGTGCTGAAGGATGAAGTCCATCCTTTCGGGGTGCAGGTCAGGCGAGAAAACATGCTTTGCGATGACATCGTAGCATATACTGGGGAGTGATTCCCCGCTGAAAATTGATGACAGTTTTTTCTTCCTTTCTTCCGGCAGGGGTGCCTCAAGTAATTGCTGTTGGATTGATTTTTCGCTCATAGATTATCCTCCTGTGTGGTTATTGTGATATTTTGCCTGCAAAAGGTATTTATGGCGAATTGTGGCCGCCGGATGAGTGCATAAGATATGCTGGTGAAATGCCGTTTGCAATGCGAAAAGAGTATAGCATATGAAAGCATGGCAGGGAAGCTTAGGTGCGAAGAATAAATAAGTCTGTGAAATATGTACAAACGTCGATGGGATTGAGATCGTTGGAAAACGCAAATTTTTGTTGGTTTTGACACATGAAGACACCGGGACAGTAATTTGGCCCTTTTTCTTTAGTCGACAAAAACAAATGGGAGTATATAATAGTATATAGGAGTGAAGGATGATATCTGAAGGTAACTAAGAAAGATTCGGGAGGTGGATTATGCAGGAACTGGAGAAGGAATTCCATATTAAATGTGTGAAGGGAGACGTCGGGAGGTATGTGATCCTGGTGGGCGATCCGGGAAGATGTGAATCCGTGGCGTCCCTGTTTGATGATGCGAAGCAGGTTGCCTATAACCGTGAATTCAACATTTACACGGGCTATCTTGAAGGCGAGAAGGTGAGCGTGTGCTCAACCGGTATTGGCGGACCATCGACGGCGATCGCTGTTGAGGAGCTTGTGCATATCGGGGCCGATACCTTTATAAGATGCGGTACCTGCGGCGGTATAGACCTTGACGTTCAGTCGGGTGATATCGTTATTGCGACGGGTGCCATAAGGTATGAGCATACTTCAATGGAGTATGCACCGATCGAATTCCCGGCGGTGGCTGACTATGACATAGTCAACAAGCTTAAGGAAGCGGCTGATGAGACGGGCAGAAGGGTCCATGTGGGGGTTGTCCAGTGTAAGGATTCCTTCTACGGACAGCATTCGCCGAAGACAATGCCGGTTGCCGATGAGCTCCTGAGTAAATGGGAATCATGGAAGAGGCTGGGCGTTAAGGCATCGGAGATGGAATCGTCGGCCCTCTTCGTTATCGCATCCGCAAGGGGATGCCGGGCAGGCTCGTGCTTCCATGTTATATGGAACCAGGAGAGGGAGCTGGCAGGCCTTGACCAGAACATGACCGAGGATACATCACTGGCAGTTAAGACAGCCGTTGAGGGAATGAGGAAGCTGATCATCTCCGACCGGAGGTGAGGCCATGGGGACGGTTCTTTTGGCACGTCTGTATTCTCCAGATGTGCCAAAAGAACCGTCCCCCTGG
>JBGUQP010000400.1:0-5152 GCA_045131145.1 Lachnospiraceae bacterium
TGGCAACCTTGTTGTCTGCCCTAAAGATAATATATGGTTGCGACGAAATATCGACACACCATTTATCATTATTATCTGTGGCAGTACCGTTTACGAGCTTTTCATATCCCTGGTTATAAGTTCCTGAAGTTCCACTCAAAGCTGTCAGGCTCACTGTTTCACCCACATCCGCACGCACTGTCAGTGCCATTTTCGGAACAAATGTAATGAGCATTGCCAGGGTAAGCCAAAAACTCATCATCTTCATTCCCAATCTTTTTTTCTGTCTCATAATGATCTTCCTCCTTGAAATTCTCGAAAAATGCTCTTCCATTACAGCAATCATATTTCAAAACACAGCGTAATCCGTTTTTTCAGCACAATTTAATGAAATCACGCTAGAAAACACTGCAAACACAGCAAAAAGCAGATTTCTGGTACTCAAATAACATATGGCTCATATTGAAGGGCACACTACGCCCAATGATAATTCATAGTTTAAAAATGATTATAAAAGATGAAGCGCACGTAAACGTCACAAAAGTTGGGGTATGTATATAAAAATCGATAAAAACGTGGTATGCAAAAAAAGAAAAAAAAACAGACCGGAAACTTCCGATCTGTTTATGAATACCAATAATGCTCACGCGCCAAGGGACGGTCCGAAGCAAAGCTAGTCATTTAGGGTGCTGTGAAACAGCTCTTTAGAATTGGCTCATTATTGTGCCGCCTTAAGACGGGCTATCTCAGCCAATGCATCCTGAAGCTGTTGTTTTGCCTTATCGCGCTCAGCTTCCGCTTCATCCGCACGGGTCTTTGCTTCATTCGCGCGGGTTTCTGCCTCATCCGCACGAGTCTCCGCTTCATCTGCACGGGTCTCTGCTTCATCAGCACGCTTCCTTTCGGCATCTACATCATTCTGAAACATCTGCCATACTTCTTCTTCATTGAACTCAGTATCAAGCATACCCTCTACCTCCTCTTTATTCACAATCAGGAACTCTCTGATGGCAAATTCTTCAGGCATTTCATTTATAGCACGCTTCACGGCTTCCACTATATTATGGTTCTTCTGATTCTCACGTATCTTTGCAATGAACCATGAGTATTCATCAAGAGGCTTGCACGCTTCCATCAGCGCCCTGTTGCGTCCATAGTTCACATTCAACATGCGGACTCTCACCTCTACATCCGCTTTATTCCTGTGCTCCTCATCAAAGGAATCGCTCAGCCTTAGAGTCATCTCATCCTCTGCTTCGGTCATACCGTTATAGAAAACCACAAGCTTAGGCGTAGGAAGCTTTATTAACGTATTTCGGTATCTGTTTATCTTATTCTTAGCGATGTATCCTGTGTACAGATCCGAGACATAATCAAGCATCCGCAGAGGCATATTTCTGTTATAGCTTGACTGGTGCTCATATACGTTTAATACATCTGAGATAAGGAATGATGTATCATTCCTCATCCCCATGAACAGCACATCCTTAAGCGTGTTAAACTCAATCAGTGATGCATCGGTATAATGCGACCCGTTCACCGCATTATACAGGCTGAGTGTCCACTCCCTGTTCTCTTCCCGTCCAAAGATGAAGGTAAATAACCTGTCCTTGTACTCACGGTTTAAATTGTTTTCGTTAGGCATTCATTATCCTCCTTTGATTATAAAATGATTGTAAATACTTTGCAATGGACTTACCGGCGAAATGAGGTCGCCTGATCTGCAAACAAATGTGTTTTGAAATGAACATTGCAACTGCCCTGTGAATATCGGGCAGTTAAAAGAATATAAAATATATAAAGAAAAATCAATCGAAATAACAAACAAAAATCAGCGATTTTCACATCCTTCAAAAGCACTGGCCTTTGTGCATATTGACGAGAAACAAGGGGACGTGTTCCATGGCATGTGCCAAAAGAACCGTCCCCGCGGCTTTTACTCAAAGATCAGCTTAAACAGGCTCATCTTCATGGTGGTTATGGTGAAGTTAACCTTCTTGTTTCCGACCGTGTTCTCACCGTCACCGTTTATAAGTATTACAGCCTTACCCTTATTTACGTTGTTTATATAGGTTATGCTGTAATCCGAAGGATCAACTTCCTTCCATTGTTTATCCTGTCTTACAAGCACCCTTATCTCAGGCTCGATCGCTTCTCCGGTGTACTCCTGCTTGCCGACATTCACATCTTTACCCTTTGCGTTCTTGTTCTTAGCAACGATCTTGGCCTTACTCAAATCTATAGCATTGGCCACAGGCTTAACTACTTCGTAGGTTCCCCTTGCGGTTCCGGTGAAGTTCTTTTCATTAGCGGTCACAACCACTGTTACGGTCTTTGAAGTCTCTCCTCCGTCTAGTGAGAGTTTATCCTTGGAAGTAAGTTCTTTAACTCCCTCTGCCGTAACATCTATCACATCACCTTCATAATACTTAACCGTATATTCCGAAGCTTTAAGCTGTACCCCGCCTACCGAAACATACGGTGCGCTTAAGTACTTGCCGGGCTTCTTATAGATCATCCAAGGTGTAACAACTTCCGCCTCATCCATCGGCGCCTTTTTTATGGCGAAGGTACCCTTTAGCGCTTTATGTCCCTTATAGTTTCCGATGAACTTAACCGTGTAGGATCCGGTTCCGACCTTCTTATTTCCCGAGTAAGATATCGTATAATCTCTCCCAAGGGCCAGTTCGTTAGATCCTACAGCTGTTACCGTCACATCAGGTGTTGCACCCTTTGCTGTGTAGTATACGGGCTCCCCGGAATCACTGAGCTCTGCCTTGATCTCGTATGTCTTATCCGGCTCTATCTTGAAGGTCTTCATTACCGTTCCGTTATAGGAACCTATACCGGTAACTACAACGATTGCATTTCCGGCATCCGTGTTCCCGCTGTATGCAACAACGAAATCCGTATTTTCCTTAAGCGGTGTCTTTGAGGATCCCGCTGTTACCGTAAGCTCTCCTGCCTTCTCGGCAGTACTTATGCTAAGCTCCTGAGACTCGCCGTTGTAGGTTCTCTTGACTGCCTTAAGGGCTACCTTGATGGCACTGTTCTTTATTTCATCTTTAGACAGTACCCTTACAGGGATATCCTCAAGCTTTCCGGTGAAGTTACCCCTACCCGTGATGCTCACCTTGGTATCAGTGGTGATCTTATCTGTCACGCTCAGCGTGTAGTCCTTAGCCTTGAGCTGGTAGGAACCGTAAGCCATTACGGGAGTGAACTTCTTACCGCTCTCTACCCCGTACTCGTCAGGTGCTGCCAGCCTGCACTTTTCCTTAAGGATTCCAAGATCGGCAGGGATAATATAGAATTCAAGTGTCTTCTTATCGGCGAAGGAACCCTTACCTGAAACAGTGATCACGGCAGGCTTAGTACTTACATTGGTGTTGTTTGAATACTTGACCGTATAATCAAGGCCCTCCGTAAGCTGTCCGTCTGTCCCTCTCACGACCTTTATAAGGGGACTTATCGCACTTCCCGCATATGCGATTTCATAACGTCCTGATTCTTCATTATAAGATACTCCTTCATAAGGATCGTCTGCTGTCTCCGCAAAATAAATGGCGAAGTTATCATTCTCCCAGCCTGCATACAGCGTTATGCTCCTAGTTACGGGACTGTCAAAATCATACAGTGTCGTGCATTCCTTATCCGTATACCATCCGGTAAAGATAAATCCTTCTGCTGTAGGATCAACAGGACGTGTTGCCTTGCCATCCTTCGCGATCGCTTGAGTATCCGGTGCGATCCCTTCCTTGCCGTTTAGGTCAAAGGTTACTGTGATCGCACTCTTGGGAATTACGTTTGCGCTTATGGTGACGCTTCCGCTTGAGGGCTGGGTAAATGTATAGGTGCCGTCACCATTGTCTGTAACGTTAATCGGATTTCCGTCTGCATCAATAACAGTTACCTTCTCTACTTCATAACCCTCTTTAGGGGTAACTGTTATCGTAACCGTATCGTTTGGTACGGGCGAAGCAGGACTTACTGCTATTGTTCCATCGTCAGGCTGGGTGATCACGGGCGTATAAGTGGGTGTCGGAGCAGGTGTACTTCCACCGCCTCCACCGCCGCCGGGATTAACCGGGATTTCCAACTCAGACAGCTTGTCATTTATTCCCGGTTCAAAGCCTTCCAGGTTGGCGATCATTGAAATACCGCTATCAAGGCCTGAAAGTCTTATGTCCTTAACATCGCCGTAGGTGGTATTACCACTGATGGTCACATAGGCACGGGCGTGGTAAACAATGTTAGCGTCTTCCGGTTTGAACTTCAGCATCCAGCAGTTGTTATCGTCAAGAATGCTCGCGGGTAGCAATGCATATTCCCCTAAATTGGACAAATCGCTGTTCTTAACTGCCTCCACTTTCGTAACAGCATCACCGCCGTCTATTTTCAGGCTGTCGCCGGTTGCGGTGGTACTGTACACAATACCCGCTTCCGTTATCGTTCCACCGTTAGGATAGGCGATCGCCTGGAATGAAATACTCTCGCCGTCGTTCGTCCGGGTGATGGATGTAAAGCCTGCAGCAGCTTTTTTTTCAGGGGCGGAATTAGCATACACTGCGTATAGTTTGGTGTGGGCATTCATGGTCAGCTTAAGCGGATTCGCATAGCTGATGACCGATCCATTCGCCTCCCAATGGGAAAATGTCTTACCACTGATTGCGGGAGCGGTTAAAGTCACCGTATCTCCAAAACCATAGCTGTCAGAAAGTGCACCGGAATACTGTCCGTTCACGTATACCGTAAGGTCGGTCTCCGGAGCAAACACCATGCTCATGTCAAAACCGGTATCCACGTCCGGTTCCTGCGCATAAGCAAAATTATTAATAGCGAACACCGCAAACAACATGACCAATGCAGTGAGTATTGAACTGTACTTTATTTCTTTCTTCATTGTTTACCTCCCTCTGCGTCAGTCGCCGCTCTTCTGTACGGTGTTGTTGGGCATATTCTTCAGGGCTGCCGGTAGTGCATCGGTGTAGATCGTATTAATCGTACCGTTAGGTTTCTTGTACTTAAGCCAGCCGATGCCGTAAATGTAGTTCCTCCCACCGTATTTTTGCGCGAACCTAAGCGGCGGAAGCGTCGCCACCGTGCCTCTCATGCCTTTTCTGGAGGTTTGGGCATCCCAGTAGATCGGCGGATACTTCTCAACGTTCACCGG
>JBGUQP010000401.1:0-3691 GCA_045131145.1 Lachnospiraceae bacterium
CTTACCTATCACAGATTCAATATCTTCAGTAAATTTAGGTGAATACCCCGGTTCAACCACAAGAGCCGGAACCACAGGCATCATGAAAGCAGGCTCTGCTACAGATACCAGAAAGTTAAAACCGCCTGCCGTGTTCTTCTCATTGTCATAGAGAAGAGCAAAGGTCTTAAGCTCCGGGAATCCCAAGATTCCTTCAGGGAACTCTATAAGCTTACCGTCCTCAACATTAACCTTACCGAACAACTTAGTTACAAATTCCATAACCCCACTCCTTCCATAAATGAAATCACCTATAACGTCGAGTAACCAAAACCGTTACATATTGCATCAACAGCTGTACCTGCCTTACACATCGGACAGCTGTCGGTGGAATAGCTGGCATAATCGGGAAGATCCCTCGTGGAATACAGAGACCTTATCTGAAAGCCTTCAACCTGAGTTGCCACCGAAAATATCGCCGATATCCCCACTACCTGGCCGCCGTAAAAACCCACGGAACCCACCGCACTCCTTAACGTATCACCTGTCGTTGCGGTATCAATAAGGATAAGTACCTTCTTGCCTCTGATCATGTGCTGGTTATTCTCACGGAACATCATCTGACCGCTGACATTATACTCAGGACTCGTGATATACATTGTCTGATGTCTGTTGGCGGAAATGATACCTGCCTTGGTCAGCTTGTTGGCAAGATATGAGCCCACCACTTCCATTCCGTTAAGACACAGTATGGTATCAATGATGTCGGATGAGAAATACATTTCGGCAAGCTCCTCACCTGTCGCCCTGGCTTCCCTCTGTCTTGACTTCATATCCGTCAGATCCATGTAATAATTGACATGGGAATTGGGTGTAACAAAATGTCCCGGGATATAACGGAGTACAACATCCTTATTTTTTGCATAATCGATTTTCTTATAATCCTGCATATGACCCCCTTGCTATACTCGTAAAATTTCAAAAAACAGTGTATATAGATTCTACAAATAGAATTATAGCACAATTTTTTTAAATTAACAGAAATTTTTTGAATATTCCATATTTTTTTATAAAGATTCGGCATACAGGCGTTTCCGCTTTCCCGGACTTTTCGGCAGGATCAGGTAATCACAACCTGCATTTACCGCCGCCTGACCATCCCTCGACATCCTGTCCCCTATCATAAGTATATCGTCCCTGCCGTATCCATGATCCTGCATGATTAGCTTCAATCCTTTGGGGCTTGGCTTGAGCTCGCCAAGACGTTCATCGGTGGCTGCATACATCCCGTCAGCGCTTATGCGAAGGGCCTTAAGCTTATCTTCTATAGGATAATCGGAAAAAATATAAACCTTCTGTCCTCTCTTCTTAATATCATCAATGATCCTTAAAAGATCTGTATCCCTTGTCTCATATATTGCCTTGAGAGGTCTGTCATACATCCAGGTTTCGACAACTTCCCTTATCCTGTCACTGCTTTCCTTCATAATGCCTGCCGTATACATATACTGGATATCTTCAAGGCCGGCCTTATCACTGTCAGGGCCCGGATTTCCCTCATCAATACCGGATTTTATCTCATCCCAGTTTTCACGGATATTACGGAATTTCTTTATGATCAATATATCCTTAATACGCCAAAAATGGCACAGATAATGCTTTAAAAGCATCCATGCCATTTTTATCCTGAGACGGCGCTGATAGTAGAGAGTACCGTCAAGGTCAAAGACAACCGCCTTATATTCACTTATATTCTTTTTCATCGTTATCATATATCCTTATTACAAAGAAATGCCTTTTTCATCATGCGATCTTAAGCTCACCCGGCCGCCAGAAGGAAGGGATCCATCCAGAAATTCAGGAATTCAAGATCCACGAAAGTCAGCACGAAAAGGATCACACACAGGATTGCAATGTAGATAAGGAGCTTCTTCTCCCTGTAGAGCTTCTCAGGCTTCTGAACAGCCGAATCGGGTTTGAAGCTTATCCACAGATAGAAACAGAAAAGTCCGAAAACAAAGGGCATGGCCAGAAGATACTCAATACGGTACTTGACCATAAAAATACCAATAAAAAACGTAGCTGTCATCGCATAAAAGAATGTCGAAACAAGCAGGGAATTCTCTGAATAGTGCTTGAATGATTTCCTGTAAAGTCCCGCCCTTTCGGGATCGCCTATCATCCTGTATTCGGCGAATCTCTTGGTGGCCATTAAAAATGCACCGGCAAACCAGTAGCCTATAAGGATCGAGCTTGGCGGCTGAAACTCTGAGTTTATTATGAACCATCCGATAAGAAGACGGATCATATTGTTTATAGATTCGGAAAGCACATCCAGATATGGAATATCCTTGGTACGGATCGGCTTTACATTATAAAGGACTCCCATGACAAGAAGCCAGATCTCCATCAAAAGAAAAGGCTTGTTTATCGGAAGAGCGAGACCGATGCCCAGGATTATGCAGATAACATATTCCAGCATGACAAGCGAAAACTTCATATTCTCGGATACCACAGGCCTGTTTTTCTTGGTCGGATGGAACTTGTCGAATTCGGCATCCAGCCACTCGTTTATTACATAATTGGCTGACGCAATAAAACATGTCGAGAAAAAGCCAAGGATGAACTTCCAAATATATTCAGTCGAAAAGACCGGCCTCGTCATAAGTATGGCGATAATGACTCCCGGCAGGATAAAGGCATTTTTGACCCAATGATCCGGTCGGGCTATCTTTATGTATTTCTTCATCTGTTATTTCCCTCGTATTTTTCAAAGTAGTCCTTAAAGTATCTTACATTATCCTTGATATCGCCTTTGAATACCGATGATCCCGTAACGATGACATTGGCACCTGCTTCAAGGATCATGCCTATGTTATCCCTGGTGACACCTCCGTCCACTTCAATGTCAGTATCAAGACCCCTCTCATCAAGGAGCCGGCGCAGCTCTACTATCTTCTTTGTACACTTGTTCATGTATTTCTGCCCGCCAAACCCCGGCTCTACCGTCATGATCAGAAACATATCATACTCGTCCAGATAAGGCTCTATTACGGAAATATCGGTTCCCGGCTTAACGGAAAGACCTGCCTTACATCCACACTCATGTATAAGTGCCACGGCAGCTCCCACATCCTCACATGCTTCGTAATGGATAGTTATGATGCTTGCACCGGTTCTTGCAAATTCCCGTATATATCTCTCGGGCTGTATGATCATAAGATGCACATCAAGAGGCGTATGCGTTATTTTCTGTACAGATTCCATTATGGGGATTCCGAAAGATATGTTGGGAACAAACATCCCGTCCATAACATCCACATGAAAAAGATCTGTTCCCGCCGCATCGGCCTGTCTCATATAATCGCCCAGACAGGCAAAATCAGCTGCAAGTATGGATGGCGAAAGCATTATCATATCAATATCTCCTTAAGCTCTTAAGCTCATTGTATATCTGGATATAGTTCCTGTATCTCTCTTCGTTTATAAAGCCTTTTTCCACACCTTCCTTAACCGCACATCCCGGCTCATGTATATGCGAGCAGGGTTTAAACCTGCATTCCGTATATGGCACGAATTCATTGTAGTACTCCGTAACTTTGCCGCTGTCGATACCCATTACATCAAACGATGAAAAACCGGGTGTGTCCATAATAAAGGTATCATTGTCTATGGGAATTATCTCGGAATGGCGTGTAGTATGTTTACCCCG
>JBGUQP010000402.1:0-2404 GCA_045131145.1 Lachnospiraceae bacterium
AAGAGGGGGTATATCATCGCCATTTCTGCCGCTGCCCTGTTAACGGTGCTTATCTGCTTTCTGATTGTAAGAAAGTATCATGAGCCGGATGAAAACACGCATGCCGGCAGCATGAGCGGAAATGAAAGCACTGACGGAGATGCTTTTGAAGAGCAGGAATATTGGACATCCGATCTGACAGATGAAGATAACCGGGAGCTTCTCGATACATATAAGCTGATGAAGGAAGATAATCCCGATTTTGCCGGATACTTTATGGTTGAAGGGACGCAGATCGCTTACCCTGTGATGTATTCTCCTAAAGAACCCGAGAAGTATATTCATAAGGACTTTAACGGACTGGAAAGCGATGAAGGCCTTCCTTTTATCGATACAAGATGTAAGCTCGATCCCGACAGCGACAACGTGATCATATACGGTCATAACATGAAGGACGGGAGCATGTTTGCATCACTTATTTCATATCAGGACAGATCTTATTTTGAGGCCCATCCGAGGGTCAGGTTTGATACCGCGGATGAAGTGAGAGAATATGAAGTCATGTCGGTATTCTACGACAGGGTTTATTATACCGATGAAGATGTCTTTAAATTCTATGATTTTACAGATGCAAAAGACGAGAGCGATTTCGACGAAAATGTAGCTCTGCTGCTTAAGAAATCGGTCTATGATACGAAAGTTACGGCTCATTACGGAGACAAGCTTGTGACACTTGTAACCTGTGCCTATCATACCGAAGACGGCAGGTTTGTAGTGGTTGCAAAACGTTGTAAATAAACACCTCTTTACATTAAGAGGTGTTTATCTGTATTATAAGTACAGTTTATGTAACACTTATGAGGAAATGTATGAAGCTTGATCATTACAGTTATTCCGGTACAGGTGGAAGAGAAAATAATGAGGATGCAATAGGTTTAAAGATCCGTGACGGCAGGGGGATATTTATAGTTGCAGACGGCCTTGGCGGATACGGTAAGGGTGAGCTTGCTTCGGCCTGCGTCATAGAAACTGTTCTTAAGAAATTTGGAGATGATGAAGGAAACGGACCAGATATAGCAGAATCACTCGCCCTGGCCAATGAGAACATCCTTAAGCTGCAGGAGGAACACAGGGCAATTATGAAGAGCACTGCTGTGGTCCTTAGTATCGATGACGATACTGCGACATGGGGACATGTAGGTGATTCGAGGTTATACTACATACATGACGGGAAGATTTCCTATATTACGCATGACCACTCCGTGGCATATAAGAAGTATGCGGCAGGCGAGATAAAAAGGTCCGAGATCGGTAAGGATGATGACCAGCCGACTCTGCTTCGGGCGCTTGGAAGCAGGGACAGGTATGAGACGGAGCTTTGTTCGGAACCGGTCACCGTGGGAAGAGGGGATGCTTTTATGCTGTGTACGGACGGCTTGTGGACATACCTGCAGGATGATGAAGTCCTTTATGAATATCTTAGGGCAGAAGACGCTAAGGACTGGGGAAGCAGGCTGCTTGAACGTGTGAATAAAAATGTTGACGGATCAAATGACAACCTGTCTCTAATTACTGTAATAGTGAACTGAGGAGTAAGTAATGGATAACTACTACCCGTTAGCTCTTAAAGAGGGTACGATTCTTAACAATGAATATACGATAAAAAGGGTACTGGGTCAGGGAGGCTTTGGTATAACCTATGAGGCCGCGCTCAATAAAAACGGTGAGAGCGTGGCTATAAAGGAATATCTTCCCGAGACTATGGCATCGCGTGATGATAATACGGTCATTCCTTATTCGGGTGAGAGGGGAGAGAACTTTCAATATGGAATGGAATGCTTCCTTGAGGAGGCAAGGACCCTGTCTCAGTTTATCGGAAATATGGGTATAGTTGGAGTTAAGAAATACTTCGAGGAGAACGGGACGGCCTATTTTGTAATGGAATATATTAAGGGCCGGAGCTTCAAGGTTTATCTTGAGGAAAAGGGTGGAAAGATATCGATAGAGGAGGCCATAAAGATATTTACTCCCGTAATGGACGCCCTGTCTGCCGTTCATGCAACGGGAATGATACACAGGGATGTTACGCCTGACAATATATACGTGACAGATAAGGGAGAAGTCAGGCTGCTTGATTTTGGTGCAGCTAGGTACAGCATGGGCGATCGGAGCATGAGCCTTGATGTTGTGTTAAAGCACGGATATGCGCCTAAGGAGCAGTACACAAGACACGGACGCCAGGGACCATATACGGATATTTATTCCCTGGCTGCAACCATATACAGGTCTATCACGGGAAAGATGCCCCAGGATGCATTGGACAGGCTTGAAGTGGATGAACTTGAGCTTCCCAGCCGACTGGGTGTCAGGATATCAGAGGATCAGGAGAAGGCGCTTATTAAGGCCCTTGCTGTTGATCATAAGA
>JBGUQP010000403.1:0-4318 GCA_045131145.1 Lachnospiraceae bacterium
CGGTTTCTTTTGATACCATAAGTATTAGTGATCAGCCAGTTCTCCGGTTGGAAATCAATCGGCCGGATCCCCGGAGTTGTTATGTCAAGAACTATAACCTTTGGATGCTGGGTCTTTAAGGCTTCCCTGATATAGTAGAGGGAATTCCAGAAGGGCTGCTCGGCCCCGGCAAGGTCATACCCCGAGATCCCGTACTCATCCCACAGCACGCCCGTATTCACATGGCAGAAGATATGTGAGCTTCCGACAAAAAGGGCATCAACCGTACCCTCCGGCTGCTTATAGTATGACTCTATCTGATCGATGCCATCCTCGGATTTTATAAGAAGGATACGGTCAAGCGCAAAATAGGTAATAATAAGTACTGCAAGGATCACGAGAAGCCGCACTGCATTTATTGATTTTTCCATAGTTTTTTCTTTTTCCATATTTATCCCGAACTGTCAGATCAACCGACACATCGGCTCTGAACCGATGTGTAACTTTTCAGAAGCGGCCATAAATAAAGTCAGCCGCATTAAATTCCGAACCGTAGTATCCCCAGGTTATTACCGTCACGAAGAGAAAAGTAAAAATAAGAAGCCTGAAGAGATAATTCTGCTTCCTTATAAATTTTCTGGCACCCTCCATCTGAGGGCAGGGTTCCTCCCCGGTTCCTTCTGCCACTCCCCCGCATTTATGCTCGATCATGGAGACAACAAGGAGTATGAGCATCGATAACAAAAGGATGTGGAACTCCGATTCATTAAGTCCCAGTCCGTAGAGGGACTTATCAAAAAATACCCAGGGATTAAATATTGAAAAGGCATTCGCCCACATCTTAAAGCCGGCCCTTAAAGTATCCGCCCTGAAAAAGGACAGACCGAAAATAAAGAGGAAGAAGGTCCGGATCCTCTGAAAAAGCTTAAAGGACCAGGCCTCGGTATTAACATGCAGGATCTTTATCAGCCACCTGAATATTGGTTGACATAACTCAGAGGCTATTATCACAAGCCCCATATATATCCCGACACCGAAGATATAATTAAATCCTCCGCCGTGCCAGAGACCGATCAGGAACCAGGATATAAGAAGTCCCAGGAACTGGGGGATGTTGTATTTCTTTTCATAACCCCTGCCGAGCTTCTTTTTGCAGAACTTACGAAGGCGCCTGAAGGCTTCCGTCTGCTGGACGGCATAAAAAACATATGACTTTAACCATCCTCCAAGGGTGATGTGCCAGCGCCGCCAGAATTCAGCCAGAGAAGTCGAATAAAAAGGCGTGTTAAAGTTCTCGGGAAGATTGATCGAAAGGATCTGCGAGAAACCGAGAACTATATCCATATGACCCGAAAAATCGGCATAAAGCTGGAAGGCAAAACAGGCTGCTCCAAAGACTATATAAAAGCCCGGATAAACCTCATAAGAGTTGTATATCTCGTTTACCATGACCGCAAGCCGTTCTGAGATGACAAGCTTCTTGAATATACCCCAAAGGACCCTCTGAGCACCTGATAAGAAGCGTTCAAAATCAAACGTATGCCTCTCTCCCCACAGGGAACCTTCCATCTGCTCGTACTGTACAATGGGACCAGAGGTCATCTGCGGAAAATAGGAAGAAAAAAGTGCAAACTTGCCGGGATTTTTCTGGACCGCAACGCGTCCCCAGTAAACATCGGTAATATATCCCATCACGATAAGGGAAAAATACGATATCCTCGGAGGGCACAGATCGTCAATCTTTCCTATAACAAGATAAGCAAGGTCTTCATTGGTCACATGCCCAAAGAGGCCGCTCATCCATTTCCAGATCTCATAGAAAAATTCCGTATATTTCATACCCATGAGCATCAGAACGTCAAAAACAAGAACAGTGCGGAATATCGCCTTTGCATGCGGCTTATCGTCTGAAATGTTAAGCGATGCAAGATAATTTATAAGAAGAAATGCGATAAAAACAATGCACTGGATGATACTTGCATTTTCATAATAGAAGAAGGCCCCCGCGATAAGGAGCCAGACCCATTGCAGTTTCCCCGGAAGGAGATAGTATACTATCATAACTCCCAGGAAGAAAAAAATAAATTCAAGAGATATCAATGACATATATAAACCTCGATTATTTTCCCGTCATCATTGAAAGGAACTTTAGTGCATTATCCACCCTTTGCGAGCTGGCGGTTATCGCAAACACCGGCCGTTTTCCTGACTGTTCAACCGTATTGAATACACCTCCTTCAAGTGATCCAAGATACTTCGAACCATCAAGATAAACACCTGCGGGATATGTACTTTCCGGCTTTAACTCACCGTTTTCATCTTCCTCGTAAACGGTTGTGTAATAGATCTCAAAACCGGCATCCTCAAGCTCCTTAATGCGCTCATCGTCAAGCACTTCCTTTATATCCATAAAGGCTTCCATTCTCCCGTACTGATCCATTATCGAATCGGGACCCATGACAACATCCAGCTCTCCGGCCGAAAAGAGGGCCATGACCTTCTGTGAATTGGCCATGGTCATCTGGTCGAACTTCTCTTCATCAATATAGATCGAAGTATCAACCGCTATATTGTATGTTTTTGTATCGACATGCGCATACTTTATGAAGTCGTTAAGGAGATAGTTATCGGCCGAATATGCAATGTCCGAATTAATAACTATGGCATCCAGGAAATAGGGTCTTTTATTGATCCGGTAATCTCTTGTGAATGTTACGATAAATATGATCGCCGCGATCACACCGATAATGGGTATCTTATAATACTCCCATATGTATTCGGCCTTCTTCTTAGGCGTCATGTCCTTAAGCTTTACGCTTTCCTTCTTTATTTCATCCTTAATTGCCATTTTACAAGAACTCCCTGATCTGTTCCTTCATACACGGCTCGACATCGACCTTGTTAAGATAGGCTGCATACCAGTCGACAAGCTTCTGCATGGCTATACTTATGTTCCACTTAGGCTCCCACCCGAAGGTCTCCTTAAGCTTCGTACAGTCAAGCTTAAGGTAGCCGGCCTCGTGAGGGCCTCCATCATGTTCATTGATCCACTTCGGCTCATTGCCTGTTTTCTCGAGCCACATCTTACAGAACATATCGGTCAGCGCACCGGTGTTAAGGCAGTCGGTCTCGTCGGGCCCGACATTATAGCAGCCCGCTTTTCCGGGATCGTTAAACTGTTCCATAGCGATCATAAGATAAACCGACACCGGCTCAAGCACATGCTGGTAGGGCCTGATCGAATAGGGGTTGCGCACAATGATGTCCTCACACTCATCCACGGCTCTTATGCAGTCGGGAATTATCCTGTCCTTGGCAAAGTCACCCCCGCCTATCACATTTCCCGCTCTCACGGTTGATACAGCTATGTTTCTGTCCTTTAAAAAGGACTTTATATAGCTTGATGTCACGAGCTCCGAGCATGATTTGGAATTGGAATAAGGGTCGTAGCCGTTAAGCTCCTCATCCTCCTTAAAACCTGTTGTTCTAAGGGCAGCATCCTCGTCATCATTACGGTAGACCTTGTCAGTCGTTACGTTTATTACCGACCTTACAGTATCGCTTAACCGGCAGCATTCAAGCACATTGACCGTTCCCATAACATTTACATCATAGGTATACACGGGTTCCTCATAAGATTTACGTACTATCGGCTGAGCCGCCATGTGGATGACTATCTCGGGACGAGCCAGTTCGAAGGTCCTCTTAAGTCCCTCGAGATCCCGTACATCTCCGATCACATGTCTCTCCATACGTTCTCCGAGCTTACATATGTCAAAAAGGTCCGGATATGTGGGAGGCTCAAGGGCATAGCCGGTGATTTTGGCTCCCGCATCAAGGAGCATGTAAGTCATCCATGCCCCCTTAAATCCTGTATGGCCTGTTATCAGGACCCTTTTATCCTTGTAGAATTCCGATATTTTCATAATGTAACTCCGTTTCTGATTTATGCCGCGGAACGGTTCTTCGATGCGAAGCCGGTCCTTTAATATTGGCACATCCTCTACAAATATGAAAGGATTTTATTCCCCATGAATTCGATCATCTCGTCCGTCATTCCCGGATACACGCCGATCCAGAAGGAATCATTCATTATCCTGTCCGTGTTATCAAGAGAGCCGGCAACCCTGTAACCGCTTCCCGAAGCCCTCATCTCATCAAAGCATGGGTGCTTTATGAGGTTGCCCGAAAAGAGCATTCTTGTCTGGATACCGTCTGCCTCAAGCTTACGCACAAGATCGTTACGGTTCACACCTTCCCTGCAGGTCATAAGGAAACCGAACCAGCTTGGGATCGAATTATCGGCAGCTTCCGGAAGTATGAGCTTATCCTGTGCCCC
>JBGUQP010000404.1:0-2838 GCA_045131145.1 Lachnospiraceae bacterium
GGTAAGCGATAAATATTTCGGCGGATAGAATCCGCGCTACAACAAGTTCATAATGGATCTGACAGAGAAACTACATTTTGGTGTCACACTTTAGACAAATGAGCTACATTTTGGTGTCACACAGGAAGGATCGTCTATGCCAGATCAGAAGCTGTATCGTACAAAGGATGAATGGTTCGTACTCATCCAGCAGTGCCGCAAAAGCGGCATGACTGATGCCCAGTGGTGCCGCGCAAACAGTATCAGTCTACACACATTTAATAATGCTATCAGGCGGCTCCGGAAGAGTTCATATACAATTCCATCCAGGAGTCTGCAGGATATATATGACTTAACTTCACCCAAACAGGATGTTGTTAAGGTGGACATCGTTCCGGATGTCCCGCTGCCAAAGGAAATCATCCCTGAGGTAGCACCGCACTTTGACAATTCACATATGATAGAGATCACTTTCGGAGATATCCATATATCCCTTAGCAACGGAGCAGATCCGGTTCTGGTATCAAAGACGCTGTCTCTCTTAAGGAGCTACTCATGATCGGCGATATCTCGGTCGCAGATGAGATCTATATCGTCTGCGGCTACACTGACATGAGGAAATCCATAGACGGCCTTTGTGCAATCGTTGAGGATAAGCTTCACATGGATCCGAGAAGGAGTGCCATCTTCCTGTTCTGCGGAAGAAGATCCGACAGAATAAAGATCCTCATGTGGGAGCCTGATGGTTTTGTTCTTCTGTACAAGAGACTATCTGCTGTCCACGGAAGGTATCGATGGCCGCGAAATAAAGATGAGGTCCGAAGCCTTACCTGGCGCGAGTTTGATTGGCTTATGTCAGGTATCGATATAGAACAGCCAAAGGCTATCGTAGCGGCTTGAAATATCTGAACAAACCCTTTGTGCATCTTTTTCTATCGTTCCTTAATGAGGCGTATAAAGCGCCGTTTTTCCTTTGGTTTCGGCGTTTTGTCAATGTTTTTCCTGCCCTCGATCTGGTATAATCTATATATCAGATTGAAGGGGAGAACAGCATTGGCAAACGACTTACGGGATCGGCAGCTTATAGAACTTAAGGATACCATCAGGGAACTGAACGCTACTGTTAAGAACCTTAATGCCCTGCTCGAAGCTGCCAACAAACGAGACGAGGAACATGCCAAGCGCGAAGAAGAACATATCAAACGCGAAAAGGTTCTCCAGGAACAGATCGATTTTCTTACCAAGAAACTCTTTGGCAAATCCAGCGAAAAACGGAATGATGATATCGAGGGTCAGCTAAATCTTTTCAATGAAGCCGAGGCTGAACAGACCGATCCGGACCCGTCTGAAGAAGAATTCATTACCGTTGAGAAGCATACTCGCAAGAAGAAATCCACCAATGAAGATAAGTTTGGTCATCTTCCCGTGGAAGAAGTTCTGCTTGATGTTGATGAGGACAAGCGCTTCTGTGGAGAATGCGGTACAGCTCTCGAATACATCGGAAAGGAATTCGTTCGTCAGGAGATCGAGATAATAAGACCCAGCGCAAAGGTCATCAAATACTATAGCGCCACTTATGGCTGTCCCAAATGCAAGAAGGAAGCCGAAATCCCATACATAGTAAAGGGCAAGGATGGGAAGCCGCACATGATGTACGGGATGGCATCCGCAGGAACAGTTGCCTGGGTGATGTACCAGAAATACGTCAACAGCCTTCCGCTCTACAGACAGGAACAGGATTTCAAGAGACTCTTCGGGATAGACATAAGCAGAGGAACCATAGCAAAGTGGATCATAAATAATGCCGAGCAGTCCTTTGCACCCATGTGCGATTACTTCCGGCGAAGGCTTATAGCCGGGATGTACGCGATGGCCGACGAAACACCGGTACAGGTTCTTAAGGAACCGGGGCGACGGCCACAGACCAAATCCTACATGTGGGTCTTCCGTACCGGAGAGTTTGATAAGGAACAGATCGTACTGTTCCATTATTCACCAACAAGGGCCGGGGACACCGCAAAAGAGTTCCTTGAAGGATTTACCGGATATCTGATGACCGACGGATACAGTGGGTACAACAAGATGAAGGACTGTACCCGGACTTCGTGTTGGGCACATATCCGGCGATACCTGATCGATGCCATACCGAAAGGTAAGGAGTACGACTATACCCAGCAGGCTGTGCAGGGGCTTGCCTATGTCAACAAACTCTTTGACATGGAGAGGTTCATCCATGCCAGGGCGAACGTTACATTTGACGACATAAAGAAATATCGTGTCGAAAAGGAAACTCCGGTGCTTGATGGTTTCTTTGCATGGCTCGACGAACAGACCGCAATCAAAAACTCCCGCCTTGATAAGGCTCTTAACTACATCCGTAACAGGAAGCCCTACCTTACAAACTACCTCAAGGATGGTGGCTGCAGTTTTCACAACAACACCAGCGAGCGAAGCTGCAAGGCCTTCGTGACCGGCCGCAAGAACTGGTTATTCGCCGATACGCAGGCCGGAGCCTACGGAAGCTCACTTGTTTATTCTATGGTCGAAACAGCAAAGGCATGTGAAGTAGATATCTACAACTACCTCAAGTATATCCTGCTCAGTGCACCGACCGACCAGATGTCTAATGAAGAACTCGAAAAACTCTGTCCGTGGGATCCTGACTGCAAAGCAGCTCTTAATAAAATGCAAAGCAAAGATCAGGAAACGATCTTTACCACCCATTGATCTTAACCATATGTGAATTGTCAAGGTGCTCCGGTCTCATGTGAGATCGGGGTATATTTTATGGGCAAATGCCCTTGTACCTGTAGTTGATAAATGAGCGGCTGCGCTACCGCCGATTTATTTAGCGCTTAC
>JBGUQP010000405.1:0-3524 GCA_045131145.1 Lachnospiraceae bacterium
GCTTGAAATGCTGTATGGATCCACACCTCTTATTGGACTCTTCATGGTAATGATCCTTCTGAAGGGCTTCCAGCTGTCGCTGTGGCACAGGGCAAGGGGTGCCTTTATAATGCTTGTATTATTTATGATATTCAGGTATGTCGTTCCCGGAAAGTTATGGAATAATAAGGTATTTTACAGGATATTGTATCTTATGGCGACATTTGGCTCGCTTGCTTTTGTCGGATTGTATGTGCTTATCGGTACTACAGGTGCGAACTTCAAGCTTCCGTTTTTCTACAAGGAAGTATTCTCGGGCAGAGAAGCCATATGGCAGGAGCTCTTTACACTGCTTGTAAATAAGGACAGGCCCTATATGCTCTTTACGGGTATCGGGACCAATTTCGAACTGAAGAGCTTCTTTGAGAAGAATGTCCATAATGCCATGTACAACTTCCTTGTTATCCACGGTATTCTTGTTTTTGCGGGAATTGTGTATTTTGTATGCAGGCGTCTTAGGGCTTTTCATGAAAAGATTAAGAACAACAGGGTTATCTTGTGCGCCATGTGTGCACTTATGGCAGTATTTTTCGAATCCTGGTTTGATGTTGATATCATCTGGGCCGATTATGCCCTTAACCTTATATTCCTTTTGTGCGTTATCAATTCGGAGACTTCCGCCTTTACGGGGAAGGATACGGTTTACGCGGTGGACGAGGTGAAAAATGTCGGACACTAAATCCAACTACAAATATTTTGCGGATAATCTGGCTCTCTTTACGATCAGTAATTTTGTGTCCAAAATATTGGTCTTTTTACTTGTCCCATTCTATACCAATGTCTTAAGCACGGCGGACTACGGTATAGCGGATGTTATGCAGACAACCCTGCTGCTTTTGGTGCCCGCACTTACCATGAACATGGGTGAAGCGGCGCTTCGTTACGGAATAGACAGAAGCGATAAGAGGAGGGAGATCTTTAAGACAGGACTTAAGTTCGTTTGTCTTGCATGCATATGTGTTGTCCTTGTCTGCGGCATAGCCTGCATATTTACGGAACTTCCCGTAAGATGGTACCTCTTTCTGTTTATCTTTCTGTTTTTTACTAACTGCTTCTACGAATTTTTGATCCTTTTTTTCCAGGGGTGTGAGCAGACAAAGATAGTTGTATGCGGAAGCGTATTTTCAACGATCGTCCTTATTGCATGCAATATAGTGTTTTTGCTGGTTGTAAAGATAGGATTAAACGGATACCTTCTGTCGCAGATGCTTGCATTTGCGTCGGCTGCACTGCTTATGATCATGCTTGGAAGGAAAACAGTACCTGAAGCGGTGGGACTTAAGCCGGGGGCTGCAGGAGATGACGGAAGCAGGGATAGGGAATTTGAAAAGGAGCTTGTAGGCTACGGGGTCCCCATGATAGCTTATTCGACGGGAAGCTGGATAAACAATGCTGCGGACAGATATCTGGTTTCCGCCATAAAGGGTGTTGCCGTAAACGGAGTATATGGAGTTGCTTATAAGATTCCTGCCATACTGACTGTTTTTCAGAGAATATTCGCCCAGAGCTGGCAGATGTCGGCGACCAAGAGCTACGGGGATGATAACAGCAGGGAATTTTTCTCAACCATGTATAAGGGATATAATACCTTCATGGTGGTCGGGTGTTCATTCCTTATTCTGATCGTAAGACCTGTTGCTTACTTTATGTTCAGGAAGGGTTTCTATACAGCCTGGCTATATGTACCGCCCCTGCTCATATCGGTCGTTTTCGGTGCCCTTACGGGTTTCCTTGGATCCATATGTCTTGCATATAAAGATTCAAAAGCGATGGGGTGGGCAACAGGAATAGGTGCCGCTTTAAACATAGTATTGAACATAATATTGATACCGGCCTTTTCTGCCATGGGAGCAGCGATCGCCACGGCTGTATCCTATTTTACCATGTACTTTCTGGCATATTTAAAGGTATCAAAACATATAAAACTGGATATTAAACTTATCCGTGATTATGCAGCGTATTTACTGCTTGTTATCGAGGCAGTGGTCATGACAGCAGGCGGAAGCTTTCGCTTGTCCGATGTGACGGAATATATCATCTGCGGAGCTGTTTTTGTTGTTATCGCTGTCATGTATTTTAAGATGATCAAAAGAATTATCGGTAAGCTGATCAAAGCCTTCCCCTTTCATATGAGGAGAAGCTGAAATAATATCAGGATAAATAAAAGACAGGTTAAATATAGAAACTATGGAAATAACAAGGAAGAGTGACAAGAGAATAGCGGTTGGGAATGCTGCGATACTTGTATCGGTATTTGTGCTTACCACACTTTACTGGCACTTTTATTCATGGTATCAGGCCCTGGCACCTTACGGAACGATCATAGCGACCGTGGGCCTTATTACTGCGTTGTTTTGCTATGTGGATATAAGAGAGATGATAAAGGATCCTGCATTCCTTCTTATGGCAGGAGCAGATGCGGTTGCACTTATAAACCTTTTCCTTATCGGTTCGGGAAAGGGTGCTTTTCTTACCGCTTTTGATTTTCTTCTGATCCTTTATCTTGCAAATAAGATAACCATACCAAAAAAGTGGGCCCTGATATCTGCAGGTTACATCGGCTTTTTCTTTGTCTACTGGACTATAGACGTTAAGGGATATTTCAAGGGATATAATACCAACTACGGAGGTCTTATCCTTATCACGGGGTTTTTCTTCACGATATATCTGATGGAGTATTTAAGGAACTATCTTGTTAAGGTAAAGGGTAAAGAGAATGCAAAATGGCTTATCCTTGTGAACCTGCTGATATTTTTCTGGGGCTATAAAATAATCGCATGGTACAGGAGCAGATGCGCGCTTCTGGGACTTGTGGCCTTCGCTGTCCTTTTGCTTATTCCTGTAAAGATCTGGAAAAATAAGGTGTTTTACCTTATCGTTACCCTGGGGACAACGGTTGGTTCCGTACTGTTTACCCTTTTGTATGTATGGCTGGGATATATGAAGGACACCTTCCGTGTACGTATTTTCTATAAGGATATAATATCAGGCAGGGAGGAGATATGGTCGGAACTGTGGGGTGCCTTTGTAAAACAGCCTGTTACGGGGATCGGTTCTTCATATGAGATGCAGCTTGACTGGCTCAACGGTCTGTTTGAAGTTCATAACGGACTTCTTGATATACTCATAGTCCACGGGATCGCCGTATTTGTCGTTACTATCATATTTTTGATCAAGCGCTTCCTTGAACTGCATGAGGTAAGCTGTTCATCGCATGTTAATAAATGTGCCATGGCAGGAGTGTTCGCAATGATGCTTCCGGCCTTTATGGAAAATTTCATTATCGTTCCGCCGTTTTCTCTTATTTTTCTTATCCTTATCTGCGAAGTGAAACAGGGGGACGGTTCCTCGGTTCATTTTTCTTAATTTTATTGATAAATCAATGGAATTATAGTATAATCCCATCTTTGACACCTAAAATGCCGCAAACACTGTAAACATCAGAGTTTGCGGCGATATTTTTTTCTCGTGAAGAGCGTAATGCT
>JBGUQP010000406.1:0-9521 GCA_045131145.1 Lachnospiraceae bacterium
ACGGGGATGAGAAGAAGTCCACGCTCATAAGGCGTGACGAGATATTTTCAAACGGGGGCGAGGGAAATATGTATGTTTATTCCTCACTCCACTACGGCGGCAGCTATTTCGGCTACGTGATCACTACCAATTATTATGCGGCCACGGAAACAGAACTCTATCATATGTTCATAAACAACATTTCCAATATGTATGAATCCGCTGTCAAGTACGACAACCAGGAGGAATATATCAATAAGTTAAGGGATTTAAGCTACTACGATCCCCTGACCAAGATATACAACAGGTTAGGCTTCTTCAACAAGGCCGAGGATGAATTTGAGAAGGCGAAGAATGCAGGTGAAAACATGTACATAATCTTTGCCGATCTTGACAGGCTCAAGATAATTAACGACACCATGGGCCATAAGATGGGGGATTCCTACATCGTGGATTTCGTGAACATCCTGACTTCCTGTATTGACGGCTATGACACGCCCTTAAGGTTTGGCGGTGATGAGTTCGTTGTCTTCGGGGTTTCGACTACCGAGGAGGAGGTTAAGGCCAAGATCAGGCGTATCCAGGAGGAGATCAGGAAGTTTAACGAACAGGGTAAGTATTCGCCCTATATTCTGGGTGTTTCCATGGGCTATACAATGATAAAGGCCAATACCAGGAAGACTCTTTTTTCCTATATCGAGACTGCCGACCAGAAGATGTACAAGGTTAAGCGGGAGAAGAAGGAAGCCAGGTCGGGTAAGGACAGAAGGTCCGGAAGGGACCGCAGGATCAGCAACAGGAGAGGACTTAACGATCCGATAGATCTATCCTGAGGGGGATAGTGGGATGTCTCTTATAAAATCATCCAAGGGAGGTTGTTTGATGGATAATAAGACATCTCTTACAGGCAGGGAGAAGGTTTCGTACGGTCTCGGAGCGGTGGGCAAGGACATGGTCTACATGCTGTCCGCAAGCTATATCCTGTATTACTATCAGGATGTATGCGGGGTTCCGGCTGCAGCGATGGGAGTCATCCTGCTTGTTGCCAGGGTATTTGATGCCTTCAATGATCCGGTAATGGGTGTTATTGTTGCGCGCACCAGGACTAAATGGGGGAAGTTCCGTCCATGGCTTTTGATAGGGACAATCCTTAATGCCTTTGTTCTGTATTTCATGTTTTCGGCCCCACCTCATCTTGACGGGCCGGGACTTACGGCCTATGCGGCCGCTTTTTATATAATATGGGGTGTTACTTATACCATGATGGATATTCCCTACTGGAGCATGGTACCTGCCTTTACGAAGAGCGGTAAGGAGAGGGAAGGTCTGTCGGCCCTTGCCAGGTCCTGCGCCGGAGTGGGTTCTGCCATAATATCCATAATCACGGTTAAGGCCGTATCGGCACTGGGACATGCAGCCGGCGGGACTGATTCTGACTACGAGAGACTGGGTTACAGCAGGCTTGCATTGATCGTTGCCGTGCTGTTTGTGGTCTTTATCACTATTACATGTCTGGTCATAAAGGAGAAGTCAACCGTTGATGTAAAATCGGCATCCGTTAAGGAGATGTTCTCCGCATTAATAAGCAACGATCAGGCAATAACGATCGTTATTGCAATTGTTATCACAAATACAGCCCTTTATATAACCTCAAATCTGGTGATCTATTTCTTCAAGTATGATTTTTCACCGGCAGCCTGGGAGGACAATTACACCCTCTTTAACGTCGCCGGAGGTGGCTTCCAGATCCTGGCGATGATGCTTCTGTTCCCGCTCTTACGTAAGTTTATGAATACCCTTAAGATATTTTACACCTGCTTTATCATGTCATTCCTCGGGTATGGCATATTGCTAATCGAATCCTTCCTGCTTAAGGATAACGTATACTTTTTACTGATACCTGCCTTCCTTATAATGAGCGCGCTTGGGATGTTAAACGTGGTTCAGACGATCTTCCTTGCAAATACCGTGGATTACGGGGAGCTTAAGAACTTCAGGAGGGATGAATCGGTCATCTTCTCCATGCAGACCTTCGTTGTCAAGCTCTCTTCCGGCGTTGCGGCGTTTGTGGCGGGAATTGTCCTCTCCATTTGTAAGATACAAAAGGATACGGAGGCTTCGGCTGCAGGTGAGATAGCCGCATCATCAAGGATGGGACTCAGGATGAGCATGACCGTAATCCCGATCATCATCCTTGCAATCGGCATTGTGGTATTTGTGAAGAGATATATCCTTACGGACGAATACCTTGCAACCATCACAAAAGAATTGAGCCATAGGGACGGAGTCAGCAGCTCACAAAAGAGTGAGCTATAGGGACGGAGTTAAGGGCTCAAAAAATGAATTCACGGATTGGAGAGAATAAATGAGTGCAGCGGTGAACATATTGCTAATATTGTTGATTGTTTTTATCATATTGTTTGTCGCCCTAAGCTTCGGCCTGTGCTACTATGCGACCCACGTTAACCGCCAGTCTTTCGAAACGGCTCTTGCCTGGCAGAAGGACCATTACGACACGTCATTTTACGATCCTCTTGAAAAGACCGATTATAAGATAACAAGCTACGACGGCTACGTTATCCCGGTTCAGTTTCTTAAAAATCCCGTGCAGACGAGCAAATATATGCTCATAAGCCATGGACATACCGACAACCACTACGGGATGCTCAAGTACACGAAGATGTATCTTGACTTTGGCTATAACGTGATCCTCTATGACCTGCGGGCCCATGGCGAGAATGTAAAGACCATATGTACCTTCTCCATTCGGGAGGCTAAGGATCTTGATCTTATCATTAAGGACTGCAGGGAACGTTATCCCGATATGACTCAGTTTGGGATCCATGGAGAATCACTCGGTTCGGCAACCTCAATAGCGGTACTTAAGTATAAGCCAAAGATTGACTTTGTCGTGGCTGACTGCGGCTTTGCCGAGATAATCCCCGTAATGCAGGGCGGCTTAAGAGGGATGCATCTGCCTGCCTTTATGGTTTATCCTGCTTCCCTGATGTCTAAGCTGATCTATGGTTATTCCTTTAAAGATATGAGGCCAATCGACTCGCTTAAGGATAACGAGATACCGATCCTCTTTATCCACGGGGCCAATGATACCTACATCCTGCCCTCGCATGCCACGAAGATGCATGAAGCCGACAAGGGCTACAGCGAGGTCCATTTCATCGAAGGGGCCGAACACGCCGGCTCAGTTCTGACGGACCCGGAAGGCTACAGGAAGATCGTCGGCGACTTCCTTGCGAAACTCTGAAGCAGGGGAACGTGCCACGGGGACGGTTCTTTTGGCACGCTTGTGAAACAGGGGGACGGTTCTTATGGCACGCTTCCCGACACGAAGCCAACCCTTTTGGGTTTGGCACATTTCTTTTGTTGCGATTGTAAACCTTAGAATAAATTATGGTTGACAATCCCTCTTTCCCATACTATACTACCGATTAGTTGATGAATAAAGGGGCGTGGAAGAATGAAGAGCAGATACAAAACATTGGATCTTATTTACATGGCGATAGGAGCGGCACTTATAACTGTGTGCTCATGGGTAACTATCCCACTTATTGTACCGTTTACACTTCAGACATTTGCTGTGTTTACGGTAGTGGAGCTGCTGGGCGGCAAGAAGGGATTCCTTTCAATTCTTGTATATATCCTGCTTGGTGCGGTCGGGCTGCCGGTGTTTTCGGGATTCAAGGGCGGTATAGGAGTTCTGTTCGGAACGACAGGCGGATATATCGTGGGCTTTATTTTGATCGCACTTATTTATCAGATATCTGTAAACCTGTTAGGCAATAAAATATATGTGAGAGTCATGGCAATGATCGCAGGACTTATCGTCTGCTATGCTTTCGGTACGGCATGGTTCATGATCGTATACACGCGGAATACCGGAGCAGTAGACATAGGAACCGCACTTGGCTGGTGCGTGATCCCCTTCATCATTCCCGATCTTGTCAAGCTGGGACTGGCCATGTTAGTGTCCACAAGACTGGCGGCGGCATTGCAGTTAAATCCGGCCACTTAAATCCGGCTATCTGAGGCAACGTATCTGAGGCAACTTGTCACATTTCATATGAATTGTAAAAACCTGTTTTTTATAGTATATTTTACTATATAAACAGGTTTTTTTTTATCGTTAAGGAAATAATGAGGAAATCACACGCAGAAACCTGGGATCATGGGAAATATAAAGGGTAAAAAACAAAACAGCAAAAGACGGTTCAAGGCATTGGCAGCAATACTCCTGACGGGGACCCTGATAACAGGAGGTTGGTTCAGTGCGCCCTTTACCGTCCCTGCAGCAGAGGAACTTCCGGAGGAGAGTTTATGCGCAAATGACATTCCCGCAAATGACATTTCTATAAATGAGATTCCTGCAAACAACATTCCTGCAGATAACAATTCTGCAAATACCATTCCCGCAGATACCATTCCCGCAAATGACATTTCCGACATGGAACAGGAACCGGTATTTCTTACAGAGGATCAGCGTAATACGGCAAAGACTTTAAGTGAAGAGTTGGCTCTTATAAGAGACAGATCATCCGATGAAGACTATCTTGAAGGCAGTGCCATGTTCTTAGCCGGCTCCCTTGAGGAAGCTGAGCGTGTCGCATCCCAATACGGTGCCGAGCTTTCCGGCTTTTCGGAGGGTGTGGCTCTTATAAGCTTTAAGGACAGGGGGATAGAGGAGGCCCTTTCTTCGGTAACAGAAGATATGGAACGTGTCCTGATGGCTGAGGAAGAGATTAAGGCAGATACAGCGGGTGCGGATGGTATAGGACTATCACCCGACAGGGCAGGGGAGATGTATGAGGCGATAGCGGATATCGATGTTTCCGGGCTGCCGGAGGTTCCGGTGTACCCAAACTACCTGTCCGATCTTGACGTTTATCCGGAGGATGATCCCCTGTATGGGACCAGCAACACAGCACCCAGGGGACAGTGGTTTCATAAAGCTATAAATACTAAGGACGCCTGGGCTCTCGGAGCTGACGGAAGGGGAATAAAGGTGGCGGTCATAGACAGCGGGATCGATACCTCAAATAACGATCTGAATTGTGAAGCAGCCTTGTATGTAGAGGACAGTGCCTTCAAAAAGATCCCCAAATATGCCGATCTTATATATAACACGGGAGAAGATGAGAACGGTCACGGCACACATCTTGCCGGGATAATAGCAGGCCTTGACAATACGACGGGAGGTATAGGTGTTGCACCGGAGGCTGAGATAATATCGATCCGGGCATCATCCTCCCAGGGTAAGCTTGCGGACAGCGACATTGCCATTGCTATTCAGATGGCTATAGATAATAAAGTGGATGTTATTAATCTTAGCTTCAGCGGGGGTCATTATAACGAGGCTATAAATGAAAAGATCCGGGCAGCCATAAGAGCGGGGATCGTTTGTGTCGCATCTGCCGGTAATGAAAGTGCGGATGAACCTGCTTATCCGGCAAGCTATGACGGTGTTATCTCTGTAGGCTCATATGCGGAAGACGGGTCACTTTCATCATTTTCCAACTATGGTACTTCGGTAATGCTTGCGGCACCCGGTTCGGATATCATGTCCACAATGGTGGTGAACCCCTCGGCCTATATGCGCAGTCAGAACTCCTTTACGGATACCTATAGTAACGAATGCTCATACGGCAAGCTCAGCGGAACCTCAATGGCTGCCCCGGTGGTGTCAGGTGTGGCAGCACTTGTAAAGAGTGTTCACAGAGACCTGTCTGTAAAGCAGATAACACAGGTGATCAGGAAGTCGGCGCCTAATGAGATCCACAGAAACGGATCCCGCACGGTCACAGGCGGCGTCAATGCATTTAAGGCTGTATCCATGGGTGAAGGCGGAAGCCTTAGTGATGATCCCGAAATAGTTTCGGAAGATGATTATCTTTTCTTTGGAGTCGGAGATGAGATCAGAGTGAAGGCCGGAAAGAGTGTGCCTCTTGCGGTCTGCACTTCAATTAAGAATACAAAGCCCGTCTACTATGTAAACAGCGGGAGCGGAATGATAACGGTAAATAAGAACGGTACACTTGCCGTGAATAAAAAGGCAGCTTTGGGAGACACCGCTGTCATAACGGTGCAATGTGCTTCCCTGACAGACAGAGTTAAGGTCACAGTCATTGATGCAAAGTCACCATCACAAGGATTTGGTTTAAGTGCAGGGAGCATGTCCTTGTCAACCACAGAAGGCATAGGTGAAAACTCGACAAGGATATTTATGACAGGAGGGGATACGGACCGCCCCTATCGGCTGGTGCTTACAGGAAACGGAGCTGCCTGCTTCAAGTCAGGAGGGAGAGAGCTTGAAGTATTTCACAATTATAAACCGGAAGATGGAAATATAGCGGAGGTTTACGCGAAAAAAAGCGGAACAGCCACCCTGACGGCATACGCTACCGATGGGTCCGGCTGCAAGGCTTCCCTTAAGATAAATTGTGTGACGCCCCTTACAGACGTGGATATTACATATAAAAACATACCTGTACCGGGAAGGATCACCATGTCCCGGGGTTCGGTGCTGCCACTTAAGGCGCAGGCCTTAAATGCAGCCGGTAAAAAGGCAGAGGGCAAGGTTAAATATACCTGGAGCGGAGAGCATGTAAAAAACGGAAAAGTCAATGCGCCCGCGTATAAAACCTCCTTTCCCGTTACCGTAACGGCAGAGAGTAACGGTTTTAGTGCAAAAAAGACGGTCACGGTGGACGTTTCGAAGGAAGCCGGGGTTATTTATATGGGGTATTACTACAGAAACAGTAATGACAGCTGCTCCTATGTCAATTCGATAAACAGCAAGGCAGATGCGGAAGGAAACGCCTACAGGGTGGGAGTAAGCTACGGACTTTCGGCAATGCCCGATTTAAGCCATGTGCACAAAAAGGGGGCAGCGACAGGCCTTAAGGGGCCCTTTGCCTTTACGAGAAAGGGAAATGATCCGATAGTATATGACAATTCATCCAATGAATCCGGGAACTACATTGCCTCCGTCACCGGTCCGAAGGTTGATAACCTTGTATATGGTGACGGCGGAGTCCGCTGTTTCACACCCGGAAAAAAGGGGAAATATAAATTCATCTTTACTTCCCTTGACGGCTCGGGGAAGACCTTCACCATAAACATTAATGTCACGGAAGAAAGAATACCGGAAGAAGAACGGGAAGACGCTGAATTTAAGATGATCGGGTTTTGATGATCGGGATTTTTCACAAAAGGAGGTATTGTATGAAAAAGATCTTTAAAAGGATTTTGAGCGGCTTTTTGAGCGCATCGGTTCTGCTGACATCCATGCAGATGCCTGTTTATGCCCATTGGGATACAGGAGATGATGAAAAGCCCGAAAAGGTGGTGACCAAGGAAAAAGGAACTATTGAAGTGGGGGAAAGCTGGGAGGAGACGTACCCCTACGGTGCCTTCCTTTTTGATAATTCCGATGCCGTGGTAAGCGAGGGAGGAAGCGGAATAAGCATTCCTCTGTACAGGCTTGGCGGAACGGCGGGAAGAGCGACGGCATATGTGACCTATGCACCCGCAGTGACTTATCTTAATGATGGAAGTCCTGCCTACAGAACAGCTGCCGGAAGCGATGATGTCAGGATAGAGATTGAGGATGAGCTTCCCATTGCGAAGTATCAGGCCGTGGGCAAGGATCCGGATCCGGAGCCTTCAGGGGTCAAAATCACCCGATCACCGTACAGCGGAGAGAATGCGCAGGCAGGAGATCAGGTACTGACTCCGGATATCGAAGCTGATGATCATCAGTGGTATATTCTTTCGGACGGAATATGGCACATTGTGGAGGGAGCGACTGATAAGGAGTTTGTGGTCAGCGAAGATGATATTAAAGATCATGATTTTCGCTGCGTATATACAAAGAACGGAACCTCATACAGTACGGATACGTTAAAGGGCGAGTCCTATGTAAAGCCTGAGGATGAAAGCCTTCCCAAGATGCCTGAGGATATTAACCTTAAGCCTGAAATAAGCTTTACAGAGCTTGAAGCAGATGCATCAGATCCCTACGCTGCATCTGTGTTTGCCGTGACCTTCGCAGATGGCGAATGGAAGAAGGAGATACGCATAAATGCTCCCGACAATGATGAAGCGCAGCCCCTGCGCCTTGGAACCTTTACGATCTTAGAGCATGAGGGCGGTGAGATTTTCTCTGATGCTTCCACCGTAACCCTTCAGGTCGTGGATAATGATGAGAGCGCACCCTATACCATAGGTTTTGAAGAGGCTGAGATTCAGGCTGATAAGGCTGAGGGTATAGCTGTTCTTAAGTTAAAGCGTACAGGAGGCGGACAGGATGCCATAACCATTGACTGGTCAACCGCCGACGGGACAGCCATATCCGGAAGGGATTATAAAAGTGTAAAAGGCACTGCTGTTTTCTATGCCGATGTGGATGAGGTGACCATTGAGGTTCCCCTTATTAATGACGGTAAAAAGAGTGATGAGGAGCTGACCTTCAGTGTGGAGCTAAGTGATGTAAAGGGTGATGCTAAGAACCTTCTGACCCTTACGGAGGATCATGCACAGATAAGCCTGATAAATTCGGGCAGGAAGGGTATCATGAAGGATGCCATCACATTCACACGCAGCATGGGATCCTTTGAAGAAGGTGTGGAAGATGAGGAGGATGAGCCGGTTCACGGTGAGCAGGTGATCACGCCGGATGAGGATCTTCTAAGGGGTGAGATCGCCGGTTTTGATGGTGCTTCAGATGATGATCTGTCGTCCCTTACTACATATAATTATGGCGAGATATCCTTCGGCGGAAGTCATGGAGGGTCTTACTGGAATGACTACTCTTATGTGGCGGGAAAGGCTGTTAATGATATCTCGGGGTGGAACCGCGGGTTTCCAACCGGAAACGGATGGAAGATAACAAGCGACGGCGATTCCAGAGCAGAACTGAAGATTGCCAATATGCCTCAGATGTATAAGCATTTCTACGGTAATTTTGAGTACAATGCAGACTTCTGCAGCGGCTGGTACTTCAGCCTGGGTCATGCATACGGCTGGTCCGAGCTGATGCCGGATATCGTCAGGACACCGGATAGACCGAAAACATGGTGGGATGGCGTTACACGCAGGATATACTACGGCTCGAAAAGGACAATAGACAAGGGCTGGGATATTGATTCCAATGTTTCCGGTATTGCGCTGGGGACAACCTATCATGACCATAAATCATCGGATGATGTAAAAAGTGAGATCAAAAAAGGGTACCTGACCAGAAGAGCCTTTAACAGAAAAATGCGTTTAAGCATTCATACCTCAAATGACGGAAAGAGCGGAAACGGCAGTGTGAAAACTGCGCCCGAGAACGGCGCCGCCCTGAAGGAAGACAGCGGCGTATACAGGAGCATGAAGCCCGAGATCGTGATAGAGAACATGGCCGGCGGCGTGGACGGTAATGGGAACCTGTATGTGGGCAGCAAGCTCAAGGTATCCCTTAAGAGTACCGACAGCTACAAGCCTTATTCCGGAAGTGAACTGAATTCTGCCGTTTATGTTACCCG
>JBGUQP010000407.1:0-2926 GCA_045131145.1 Lachnospiraceae bacterium
TATAGTGATACCCAAGAATGGCGGAATCGTAGTACCCAGCGGCAACGGAATCGTAGTTCCTGCGGGTTATGGAATCGTAACACTTAAGGATGGCGGTATTTTAATCCCTGCCGGTAACGGAATTGTAACACCTGCAAACGGTGGTATCGTAACACTTGCAGATGGCGGTATAGTAGTACCTGCCGGTAACGGAATCGTAACACCTGCAAATGGCGGTATAGTAATCCCCAAGGGTTCGGGTATAGTATTCCCTTGCGGTTGTCAGTTATATTACATGTATTGATCTGTATGATTTAAATATACAAACTACCGCTACCACCGCTGTTGTGTATGTAAAGTTTACATAATGCGATAATATGATAAGCTCCTGTCGCTGACAGGAGCTTATTTTTTGAAGAGATCACATATATTTTTTAATTTCATAGGTAAGCTTGGCAAGGTCTGCGGTAAGTGATACGCCGGCTTTCTCATTTTCCCATTCTATGTTCAGGATGCTGCCATGGGTTTCCACGGTGATCCTGCTGTCTGCTGCGAAGGCCGGATGAGTGCTGCGAAGGCGGAGGAGATCTATCTGTTCCCGCACGATTTCCAGGTTAAGAGCCTCTTTTATCCGGTCGTGTGTAAGGTTTGTCCTGTTTATCTCCTTATGTCCGTCCCTGCCTGCTCGTTTTACCGCCTCATGGTCATTCCCGCCTGCAAAAAGGTCAAGATACCATACCTGTGGTTTGCCCGGCATAAAGAGTTGGATGGCGCGTGCAAGGGCCATCTTCCTATCATCTTCACCTAAGGCAGAGTAGTAGGCTGCATTGACCTGATAATACATGTTTTTGGCTCCGTGAAGGTCCTTCACATACCCGCCCCGGGATACGATAAGGTCGATAAGTTCCTGTATTTCCTCTTCCGGCAGGAGACCTTTTAAGTCAAGGACCGGTATACCGTCATGGCAGCCAAGCATGTTGACGGTTTTTATGTCTTTATCTGTTATTTCTTTCGCCCAGCCGGCTAAAAGAGTCGGATCTCCCTTTTCTATGGCATGTATCATAAGGCCCGGAAGGAAAAAGTCATAGGTCATATAGCCCTTGGCCGAAATCTTTTCATATATACCCTCGCTGTAGGCTGCGTGGATCTCGGGCAGGAGCATAAGGTCATATTCATCGGCTATACCCCGTACCCTTTCGAGTACATCCCAGGTTTCGGGCTCATTAAGGAAGTTCCTGCGTCCGGGTGCTTTGGGAGCATAGGCAAAGGCATCCAGGCGGACGATCTTGGCACCGTACCCTGCAAGAGTCTTAAGGGTATCACGGTAGAAATCCCAGACAAGTTCGGATCTTATATTAAGATCCATCTGTCCAAGATAAGGTATTCCCGTTTTTGCCATAAGCTCGCGGTGAGGCGCGTCATCGCTTTGCACTTCCTGATAGAATGTATTCCAATAGGGCAGCTTTTTGCCGTCAGGCATCTTTACCATAAGAAGGGGAAGCCCGGGTTTTCTGAAGAACATATCCTTAAGATATTTATCATCCGGCTGTATATAGCCTTCGCCGGTCATTTCCCCGCAGCCTGCCCAGAATTTATTCCAGTTGATGAAGAAATCCGCATATTCCGAATCCTCGCCCTTTTCAAGCAGGTCCTTAAACTGAGGGGAGAGGACGGAAGCGTGATTAAGTATAAAATCAAGCTTTAAGTCTATTCCCGCGTCTTTAAGTGAATCAAGATCTTCTTCCTTCGCTGTTTCTTCGTTAATACCGTAATCAATAACTGAGAATCCTCTGTCAAGATCACTGTGATACAGGCTTGGCAGGATATAGAAAGAACCGAAGGAATTATTAAGCTCCGGCTCTGTAAGTAGTTTTGCTGTATATGTTAAATGTCCGCCCATGCTGTCCGGATAGGCATTCAGCATGGGTTTTATGTTTATCGTGTTTATATTATTCATTTATCTCCTTACCCGGTCATATTGTTTTTTCCCGGTTTATAACATCTTCATATAATCTTCAGGGCTTGTGATGTTCCCGCTCTTGGTCAGGATTATCGAAGCACGGGAAACCTGTGAATCGAGAATTGCCTGTTCGAGGTTAAGCACGATTGTCGTAAAGGGAGAGTCGATCCCATGATCTCGGCCCCGCTCAAGCCTGTACGCCAGGGTTTCCTGAGGGGTTGAAGCAAGCAGGACGGGAATGTCCACACCCCTCAAATATTCACTGTTGCCGTGGGTCCATTCAAGGATGAGGATCTTTTTATCCTTCATATTCACACGGTCGTACCAGAGAGATGCCTCGTCCCTTCCCATACGTTTTAGCCATAATTCATCTGCGCCCGCTTTAAAAGAAGACAAAATGGAATTAACCTCGTCATAGTCCTGCTCATCGGGACTTCCCAGATAATCCTTTAAGGCACCCGAAGCGTTTACGATGTATTGTCCGAACCATTCATATTCCGTGCTGAGTGTGGGTTCAGCATCCCTGTTATCTCTCTGCAGTTCCCGCAGGATACTTACGATCTCCGGTGTAAGAATGCCTGCATCTCTGAGAGCCCTTATGCCGCCCTGTCTGAATATATGAAGTCTCTCATTATCATTGGCTGCCGGAATCCGCCTTGGATAATTATCTCCCGACATAACGTAGGAGTTAAGGCCTTCTTCGTTCAGCAGATAGGAAAGAACGGAAGCGATGCCTGATTTGCCTGCTCCTGATCCGCCGCATATCGATACGACTATCTTATCAGAGGTTGACGTATTTAATGCTGAATCAATCTTCTTAATAAGAATCGGGAAGATTACCAGGGCCTTCTTAATATGGCCCTCTGCGATATTTACATGTTCACCCGGCATATCACCCGCGGGCAGGTCGGCCGGGATTTTTATGTTTTCTAAATTTAAGCTCATGTGTTTTCCTCATTAATAAAATTAAACCTTGACTACTTATGC
>JBGUQP010000408.1:0-2045 GCA_045131145.1 Lachnospiraceae bacterium
TAGTGGATCAGACAACGAACCAGAAGGAACACTTTGCTGAGAATTTTACCGGCCTGTATGCTTATGTACGCGGCGAGTATATGGACGGACTGGAATGGGTACCCCCCGCAGATTACGAGCCGACAGAGAGGGACTGGTATAAGCTGGCTGTGGCATCGGGAGGGGATGTGATAATAATCCCGCCTTATGTAGATGCCCAGACCCATTCTATCGTTATAACCATATGCAAGTTGCTTTCTGACGGAGAGAATGTTGTTGCACTTGATGTCATAGTCAACCATATCCAGGATGTTACGGAGATGGTCGATGTGGGTGGCAAGGGTTACGGTCTTATAGTCAGCAAGGATGGCCTTATTATAGCCAATCAGGATGAAGAACTTATAGGGAGTGATTTTGCGGATATCTTCGGAGAAGACCTGCTTGACCAGATCGTGGAAACGGGAAGCAGTACCTTGTGGGCAACGTTAAACGGTGAGCCCTGTACCCTCTTTATTAATCCCGTGATGGACAGATGGTATGTTGTCATCGTGGTCACGGACAGGGAGCTTTATGAGGACCTGTATAATCAGCTTACTGTCATTATCATTATTTTCATAATCATTTATTCGTTGATATCCTTCTTCTATTACCTTGGATACAAGAACGAGCAGGCTTACGGCAGGAAGGTTGAAGAGATGAACGTAAGCAGGCAGAAGCAGGAATATGAAGCCGAGGTGTTAAGGCTTGAGAAGTATGCAGCGGATGAGGCCAACAGGGCCAAGAGCTCCTTCCTCGCGGATATGTCACACGAGATCCGTACACCCATTAATGCGATACTCGGCATGAATGAGATGATCGGACGCGAGTCGGACAGCAGTAATGTCAGGGAGTATTCGAGAAATATAGAGACATCTGGACGTAATCTGCTTAATTTAATAAATTCCATCCTGGACTTTTCCAAGATAGAAGACGGGAAGATGGAGATAGTTCCCGTGCGCTACAGCCTTAAAGAACTGATCACGTATCTCGTGAATTCAATTCAGGAAAGAGCGGACTCCAAGGGGCTAAAGCTTATTCTTGATATTGATCCGGGACTCCCTTCCGAGCTGTACGGGGATGATGCGAGGATCAATCAGGTGATCATGAATCTGCTGACAAACGCCGTTAAATATACCCACGAAGGGTCAGTGACTCTGAGCATCAGGGAAGGCGAGAGAAATGATAAGGATATTAGGCTGTCCGTGTCTGTTAAGGATACAGGCATCGGTATCAGGGAAGAGGACATGGGTAAGCTCTTTGAATCCTTCGAGAGACTGGATGTTGTAAAGAACCGGACAATTGAGGGCACTGGTCTTGGCATGTCAATAACAACCAGGCTTCTTAACCTTATGGGAAGCGAGCTTAAGGTAGACAGTGTGTATGGTGAGGGGTCGAATTTTACATTTGACCTGTGGCAGAAAATAGAAGACAGCGAGCCGATCGGTGATTACAAGGCAGGCCCTAACGACGACGAGATAGTTTCATACAGGGAATCCTTCCATGCACCTGATGCCAGGATACTCATAGTTGACGATACCAAGCTTAATATAACCGTATCTGTCGGGCTCCTTAAGAAGACGGGCTTAAAGATTGATTCTGCCTATAGCGGGCCGGAAGCTATAGGTATGTGTGAGAGGAGTGATTACGATATCATCCTTATGGACCAGAGGATGCCGGGAATGGACGGCACACAGGCGCTTAAGGAGATACGTAACCTTGAAAACGGAAGGAACCGGGAAACTCCTGTCATATGCCTGACAGCGGATGCCATAAGGGGTGCCAGGGAACGGTACATTGCAGAAGGCTTTTCCGATTATCTTACCAAGCCTGTTAAGGGTGATGATCTTGAGAGAATGATAGTCAGGTATCTTCCGAAGGATAAGATATTACCGGTTAAGGAGATGGAAGAATCACCGGCCCCGTCCGGTAAAACCGATTCCATTCTTAATGCTCTCAAGGCTCAGGGGATCGATACTGACAAGGGACTTGAATACTGCCAGCAGGATGAAGATATATACCGGGGAGTT
>JBGUQP010000409.1:0-4431 GCA_045131145.1 Lachnospiraceae bacterium
CTTCTTCCGCGTACGAATAATCCTCCAAAGACACATCAAATCCTTCACAGGATATGATCTCACCGTCTTCTTCAGACACGATATCCGGTCCTTCAGCTGCTAATACCGTCATAGCCGCTTCAGGCACGGTTCCTGCTGTCAGGATCGCACTCATGATGATGCTGCATGCACGCAGCCTGATCTTTTTGCTTACCCTTCTCTTTTTCATTTCTACCTCCTGATGTTGTAGTTTTCGGCGAAAAAAAAGCCGGAAAGATCCGACATCTTTGCCGGCAAATAAACGCATACACATTTATTTTGCCACTTTACAATATTTTCCACTACCGCCAAAAGTCTAAACTTTTCTCTCCGATGGCGATACCGTAATGTCTGGCCATGAGAGCCAGCTCCAGACGGCTCCGAAAGCCTGACTTCTGAAGCATGTTGGTTATATGAAGCTTCACGGTGGATTCGCCCATGCACAGTTTCTGGGCTATCTCCTTATTGGAAGCGCCGGTGACCAGTTCCTTTAAGACGTCTATCTCACGATCAGTCAACTCCGTGCTTAAGGCATTTCCTATGGGAACCTCTATCTGTTTGCTGGGATATACGGTTTCGCCCGCCATAACCCGATCCATGACCTCAAGTATGGGCTGTTCCTGGATCTCTTTTTGCCAGAAACCTTCGACGCCTGTCTCTTTCGCTTTTTTCTCATAGGACAGCTCCGGCATGGATGTCACTACGATTATCTTCACCTCAGGTTTGATATCCTTGATCCTGGCAGCGGCGTCAAGTCCGCTCATGCTTCCCGGGATCAGCACATCCATGAGCACAAGATCCACATCATTATGTTCTACATATTCCACCGCCTGAACCGCAGTGGGAAATGACGCCGCAAGCTCATATCCTTCGGCCCTGCCCACAGTGCTCTCGAATATCTCGCGTATCATGCGGAAATCCTCCGCTATAACCACTTTATACATCACGTCTCCCTCCCTTCGGAAGCGTTATCTTAAGCATGTAATCGGGAGAATATAAAATCTCCATCCTGCCTCCCGCATCTTCTATCTCACCCCGCAGATTCTCAAGACCGCCCTGAAGTTCTGTCTGTTCATGCAGAGCTTCGCCGTTATTGCTGAGGTTCATGCAGTAATCATCCGCAGTCTCCGACACAGCTATAGTCACCTTAGTCCCGTTGGTATGCTTGAGGGTATTGCTGACCACGGTTGAAACAGCTACATCAACCACGGCAATAAGTTCCTTATCCTTCGGAAGTTCTCCGATGATATCAAGCTTGATGCCCAGCATATCAGCTTCCCTGGAAATAACGTAGTAAGGCAGCTCCCATTCTTCGGGTTCATCGCTTATAAGATGCTTCACGTTATCCTGCCAGAACTCCAGCATACCTTTCCTGTCCACACTCTCAGGCACACTCAGATATCGTCTGGCTATTAAAATGCTCTGGCCTATATTGTCGTGAAGAGCGGTTTTTAACTTAAGCAGCTCTCTGTTCATGGACACGTAGTCCACTGTTTTCATAAGCGTCTTAAGACGGCTGTTTAACACCCGCGCCTTGTCACGCTTACCCTCGAGTTCCCGGGTCAGTTCGTATTCCACGCTTATATCAGATGCGATCAGTTCATATACGTCCACGCCGCTTATCCGGATACATCTGCGTCTGATGCTGTATATCTTATTATCGCCGGCTGTTATGATCGCGATGTCGTCGTCAATCGAAATGTCTCTGCCATCCGCTGCATTTTCATCATCCGTCACAGTATCCTCATCGCCTGTCGCAGCGTCCCCGCACTCATACTTTTTGACTTTCTCCCAGAACGACCCCGTATCCATTACAGGCTCGCCGAAAATGCTCCGCGACAGCTCCTGCATAGCTTCATTTACCATGATGGGAACGCCGCTCTCCGTATAATAGGCAAGCCCTGACGGAAGCCTGTCGAACGCTTCTTTTACAGACATACCCGTGATATTAGTCTTCTGCCAGATACTAATGCTGTAGTGCATATATACTGCGTATATGAGTAGGATCGTGAGAGCGGCTACCAGGATCCATACGGGAATGTCATATGAAGCGATGTCCTCCTGTTGATACATGACCATACCCTGATACAGAGTAAAAGCTGTCACAGCCATAACGCAGGAACATACGAGATGCATATTTCTTCTGCCCGAATCGATCATTCTAACGATGCCGTAAATGAACATGATAACGATCAGTGTTGCATAGACCAGCAGGTATCCTCTATAAAGTTCAGGAAGTAGGGTATATGTCATGCCTGATCCTCCCTGCCATTCTGAAAAGCACTCTTATCATCCTGAAGATCCTCGGAGGCATCCTGTGTGATCGGACAGATCTCCATCCTGATAAAATATGTATCGTCCTCGAACTTAACCGACAGGCTGCATCCCGCGGCCTGAAGTTCTTTGTCCTTCCACGTGGATGATATGGCTTCCGCAGCCGCATCCATGGTTATCGTCATTACGAAGTCTTCTTCCTGATCCAGACTTACCGAAACAGCATGAAGTCTCGACCACACATCCTCCACCGCGTCTTCGAACAGTTCGTACGCCAGAAGCACCGAACTCGCACCCAACCTGCACCTGCAATTTTCATATATAAAGCACCTGCAGCCATTTAACTTAAGATAGTCTAAGGATTCACGGATCGATGCGCCAAGTTCCGCAGAAGACAGCGTGTCTGACCTGTCCGATAACAGGATCAGATTCCCCATTCTCTTGATATATGCGCTTAGAACGGAAGCGTATATGATGTTTTCCTGATCCTCCTCTGTGACAGCATCTGTACCTGATGCCTCATCAAGCAAATCATACGCCCTGACAGCTCTGGTCCTTACCGCAGAGGCTATACTGTTGTAGAGCCTGTTCCTCTCTTCATATGAGATACGCTCCGCCCTGACCTCATTTTCCCTGCGGATCAGTTCATTCTCGTCCGCCAGTTCCTCTGTAACTTCTGCTATCTCACGGTTTAAGCGGTTAACAGGCGACAGGTCTTCGACCCATGTGATATACCCGCCCGATATCGGCGCTCTGCATATGCGTTGATCACTGTCATGCGTCGGTTCAGTGCTATCTTCTGATACGGTCGCAGACAGCCCCGGATCAACATTTTTCCCAGTGTCATGCGGCTCTTCTATACCGGCTCTTGTTGTGCCCGCCGGCGATTCACCGCTGTCCCCCGCCACGATCACAGGATGGTCTCGGTCATCATATATACAGGCGTTTATACCGGAATGATCGAAGATGCGTCGGTACCCCGAATTAGCCGGGATCAGCCCGATCTGGATGATGCTTTCAAAGGCTATGATAAATGGTATGCAGACCGCCTCCTGTATCTGAAAAAGTTTGTATCCCATAATCTTCGGCGCACCGCCGTATATCAGATACCAGGTCAGCAGGATGCAGCTTACCGCTATGCTTATCGCCGGTATGTACCATTTCTTTTTCGCCGCGGACAGGGAGCATTTCTTCATAAGAACATACAGAACTCCTATGCTGAGCAGGATCCTTATCCCGAGTATCACCCAATAACACCATTCATGGGTGTACTCCTTTTCAGGGCGCACGGTTATATTGTATACAAAGGAGTGGTAGTCGTTAGTCATAACCACAACAGCTACGATCACGTTAAGTACGATCAGCGCTTTTTCAGTCGCCGCAACAAGTCTCATATTTTTGACAGGCTCAACGTTTATGGCTGCCATGAAAAAACATACAGGTATAGCCGTCAACGGTATGGTGTACGCGTACCAGACATATTCATTGACATATATATCATCCGGGAAATAGGAATATTTGCACATGCGCAGGATGAAAAGAAGCAGCATGAAAGCGCAGGCAATGAGAATGCGGGTCCTGATCCTGCCATCAACTATCCTGCGCCGCACGCTCACCGCCCATATCAATATCATTGTAATATAAGCATAAGCCGGTATATGATGGATCTTTGCAACAGAAACAGGCACCATACAGCCGATGATGCCTGTGATGAACAGCAATCCAAATACCAGCATTATTCTTTTGTTTGCAAACTTAAGCCGTTCCACGCCTAATATCTAACACTTCCGAAGATAAACACACATGTTCATTTTGCCATCTGACCATATTTTCGTCTACCGTCAAAGGTCTAAACTTTTCTCTTCCATGTACTCTCCTACACCTTCTCAAACAGATCATCCATGACCACTTCTTTTCCAACATAATTACTGTACATATTCGGAAGTTTGACAGTCCAACCTCAAACAACTTAATCATAAACAACCCTCAAACCTTTGTAAAGACTGGATCCCCAGTCTTTTTATTTTGTCAAATTTATATGGACCATTCCATAATCCCCCAAAAAATAGTTAGATATAGCTACACTTTTACTCATTATAAAATGCGAGGATAGCTCTTGTTTACTGGCTTTCCTCGCAT
>JBGUQP010000410.1:0-2900 GCA_045131145.1 Lachnospiraceae bacterium
GACAGCTGGAGACGGGAAAGCCCTGTCCCGTGTGCGGAAGTACCGAACATCCGCATAAGGCATGCGTAGCGGAAAACAGTGTTACCAGGACGATGGTTGATTCAAAAAAGGAAGAAAAGGAGAAAAAATACGGAAAGCTGCAGGAAGAGACAGAAAAGCAGGAGAAGGCCAATAAGCTTGTTGAGGAAAAACATGCTGCGTTTGAGAAGGCAAACACCGAGATGACCGGTCTTACCGAACGGTTTAACAGCAAAAAGAAGAACCTGGTCGAAGGCATTGAGAATGCCGGGAAACTGGAAGAAGAAATAAAAAAACTAAAGGATCTGACAGAAGAATATGAGAAAGAAAAGAGTAAGCTTATCGAGGCAGAGAAGGAAGCCAAGGACGCTTATATAGAATCAAAGACGAAGATAGGATCCGCAAAACGGGAAACTGAGGATGCCGTGAAGGCGCTTAAGGAAGCCGAAGAGGACCTTGAGAAGGGTTTAAAGGATAACAGGTTCAAGTCTTTGAAAGAAGCTCGGGAACTGATGCTTGAAAATGAGGAAACAGACAGGCTGGCTTCCCTGATAGCTTCATATGATGCTGACGTAAAGACAGCAAGGGAGAACTTAGGTAATCTTAAGGAAGAACTTAAGGATTTAAACGAGCCTGACGAAGAAAAGTGTCATGAAATCCTTAAGGAGTCAAACCGGGCAAAAGAAGAATATATAAAAAACAAAACAAAACTGACGCAGGAAATCGAAAGACTCGAAAAAAAGATAAAGCTTCTGAATAAAGAAGGAGAAGGGATAGAGGAGAAGATCCGCGAAGCCGACGAGGATTTCGTATTTGCCAAGAAGCTGCGTGGGGATTCGGGAACCGGGCTTCAGAGGTATGTTCTCGGGATCATGTTTTCTTCCGTGGTCACGGCAGCCAACAGGATGCTGGAGATGGTGCACGGAGGAAGATACCGGCTGTACAGGTCTGATGATAAGGCTCAGGGAACAAACAAAAGAGGTCTGGAGCTTAAGGTTTTCGATAAGAACAGCGAGGATCATGACGGTCGTTTTGTAAGTACGCTGTCAGGCGGTGAGAAATTCCTTGCTTCGCTGGCCCTGTCAATAGGTATGTCAACGGTGGCACAGAAGAGCGGTATCAGGATAGAAGCGCTCTTCATTGATGAAGGATTCGGATCGCTTGATGATGATTCGATAGGTGATGCCATGAATGTTCTTAACAGCATTCAGGAAGCAAACGGTCTTGTCGGTATCATTTCTCATGTACAGATATTACAGGACAGGATCCCCATGAAACTGCGGGTGGAAGAAGATATGCGCGGCAGCCATATAGTCAGGACGGTTGGATAAGCAGGAGGGATATGGTAAATTTGGGCTTTAATTTGGATTGTAACATTGATATAATAATGTAACAGAGTTTTTTGCTCTGAAAAGGTATTGCATTAGGGGGTTTCGTCATGGGACTTGTAAGAACTAATGAAAAATGTATAGGATGTAACAAATGCATAAAGGCATGCAGCAGTATGGGAGCCAATGTGGCTGTCGAAAAGGGAAGGGGCAACGTCATTGAAGTCGATCCCGATAAGTGTATAGCCTGCGGAGCCTGTATTGATGCCTGTGAACATGGTGCAAGGGAATACGTGGATGACACGGACGCTTTCTTCAGTGACCTTAAGAAGGGTGTGAAGATATCGGTACTCATAGCACCTGCATTTCTTGCCAATTATGAGAGGGATTACACCAGGTTGCTGGGTATGCTGAAGAAGCTCGGTGTTAACAGGTTCATAAGCATTTCCTTCGGTGCCGACATCACCACCTGGGGTTATATTAAATATATAACAGAGAATAATTTCTACGGGGGCATATCCCAGCCGTGTCCTGCGGTTGTCGGCTATATTGAACGCTACGTGCCGGAACTTATCCCCAAGCTAATGCCGGTACAGTCGCCCATGATGTGCGGGGCCATATATGTCAAGAAGTATATGAAGGTCAATGATAAGCTTGCCTTTATCTCCCCATGTATTGCCAAGAAGAATGAAATAGACGACCCCAATAATAAGGGATATGTATCATATAACCTTACCTTCTCCCATCTTGTTAAATATTTAAAGGAGCATCCCGTAAAGGATGCGGTTCCTTACAATGATGAAATAGAGTACGGTCTCGGCTCCATATATCCCATGCCCGGCGGACTAAAGGAAAATGTCTACTGGCTGCTTGGCGAGGATGCTCTTGTCCGCCAGATGGAAGGCGAGCATCATATGTATGAATACCTTAACAGAAACAAGGATATGTTAAAGGCAGGCAGAACACCCTATCTCTTTGTGGATGCCCTTAACTGTACAAACGGCTGTCTGTACGGACCGGGTACCGATATGCGCGCCACCATGAACGAGGATGTCTTCATGGCGATCCAGCGTATCAAGGCAAACAGTAAGAACGAATCGAAGAAATCAGCCTGGGGAAGGGATCTGACACCTAAGAAGAGGCTGGAAGCCCTCAATAAACAGTTTGCAAACCTAAATCTTAACGATTTTCTGCGTAAATACACAGACAGGAGCAAGTCCTGTGAGTACAGGATCCCCCGTGATTCTGACATTAATGAAATATTTATGAAGCTCCATAAGGATACGGAGGAGAAGCGTACCATCGACTGCGGCTGCTGCGGATATGAATCCTGTCATGATATGGCCGTAGCTATCTTCAACGGTTTCAACCATATCCATAACTGTGTTCACTATATCAAGGACCGTGCATATGAGGAGAAGGATAAGGCTGTTGAGTTAACGGAAGAGATACAGAGAACACAGGAAGAGATGAAGGATAAGAAGGCTTCACTTGCCGAGGAGATCAGCGATAACTTCAAAACCCTGACAGGTTCCATCGAACAGATAGAACAGA
>JBGUQP010000411.1:0-2484 GCA_045131145.1 Lachnospiraceae bacterium
GATAGTCGGGATAAACCAGCATGTCGGGTCTCAGTATATGGATACGGTTCCTTTTCTTGCTGCCGTTGACAATCTGCTGCGCATAGCCATGAGGTTTGATAAGCTCGAATTTATTGATTTTGGCGGAGGATACGGTATCCCTTACCACAAGCTTGATGATGAAGCCGAGTTCGATATGGATGCTTTTTCAGCGGAATTCACAAAGAAGCTTGATGACTTTGTGAAGGAATACGGATGTGCCCCTCTCTTTAAGAGTGAACCCGGAAGGTACTGTGTGGCCGAGGGCGGAGTGCTGCTTGGAAGGGTTAATGCCATCAAGCAGAATTCAGGGGTTAAGTACATAGGAACAGATGTGGGTATGAATGTTCTGGTTCGTCCTTCCATGTACGATTCCTGGCATGATATAGAGGTGATATCAGAAGGTAAGGTTGTAAAAAGAGTAAAGGGCAGGATGGAGAAGGTAACCGTGTGCGGCAACATCTGTGAATCGGGTGATGTCCTCTGCAGGGACAGGGAATTACCTAAGATAAAGGATGAAGACCTTGTCTGCGTCCTGGATGCAGGTGCCTATGGTTATTCAATGTGCTCTTCTTACAACTCAAGACCGAGACCGGCAGAGGTACTTATCTGTTCGGACGGATCGGTTAAGCTTATAAGACGACGGGAGACTTACGATGACATGTTTGCCCTCTATGAGGGTTGTTGAAACATCACTTTTACGTATAAAGACCTGTGGATGGTTATGACCACAGGTCTTTACTTTGGGAGAATATCAGAGCTATGAGATACGATGCATTTATAAGCTACAGACATACGCCGCTTGACATGGAGATAGCCAAGAAGGTGCATGCCGGGCTTGAAACATACAGAATACCGGGACCTGTGCAGAAAAAAACCGGTAAGAAAAAGATGGGCAGGGTCTTTAGGGACCAGGAGGAGTTACCGATTGGAAGTGATCTTGACGACAATATCTCACAGGCACTTCGTGGATCGGAATACCTCATAGTTATCTGCTCGCCGCGTACTCCTGATTCTTACTGGGTGTGTAAAGAGATTGAAACCTTTATCGGACTGCATGACAGGAACCACGTACTAGCCGTACTTATAGAGGGCGAACCGGATGAAAGCTTTCCGCCGCAGCTTCTTAAGGACGAAAAGGGAAATCCGGTGGAACCGCTGGCTGCCGATGTCAGAGGAAATGACACAAGGGAACGTAACTCAAAGTTTAAGACAGAGCTCCTTAGGCTTGCCGCACCTGTGATAGGGTGTACCTATGATGATCTAAAGCAGCGCCACAGGGAACGCATGATAAGAAGAACGGTGACGATCGTGTCATCTGCGGCTGCGGTTATCGCCGTGGCTGGCACGGCTTTCGGGATTTACAATGCCAACATTGCCGACAGGATGAAACGGCTGGCGGATGAGAAGGCTCAGCTGGCAGAGGAAAAGACGAAGCTTGCCGATGATAAGACGAGGCTGGCAGAGGAGATAAGCGTACAATTTCAGGGTAAACAGGTAAATCAGTCGAGGTTTTATGCCGAGGAGGCCCTGTCACTTCTTAAGTCCGGCAACAGGGAGGATGCGGTTTTAGTGGCACTTGAGGGACTTCCGTCAGCGGATGAAGACCGCCCTTATGTGCCTGAAGCAGAGTATGCTCTCGGGAAGGCATTGTATGCGTATGATTTTGGCAACAACCTGTCATTCGAGAGAAACCTTACACACAGCCTTGCGGTTTCATATATGAACACTACAACGGACAGAAGCAGACTTGTGTCAATTGATAACGGGAGCAAGGTTTATGTATGGAATACAAAAGACTGGTCGCTTGATGTGATGATAGAGCCGGGAGTTAATTCATCCAATTACTATGATCATGTTGAGAGTGCGGATGCGGATGATACCGGTGTTTATGTTGCTACGCAGAATACCCTTACCAAATATGATTATGACGGGAAGGTGATCTTTTCCGTTGATTCGGATGATAATATAAGACAGTGTCTGGCCTGTACGGATTCACGCCTTATCCTTGTCTGCAGGAGAAGTGTAAGCATTATGGATGCGGATTCCGGTAAGTCTGTCAATACGTTTAATAACGATACCGATATGGATTATACGGACGGCGGAAGGTATTATCCGGACAGAGATGTGTTTGTTACGGGGATGTTTGGTACAGATGTTTCTCACGCATATGTATCGGCTTTTGATATAAAGAACGGTACTGTTACGACAATGAGTACATCTGAGGGGTATTGTCTGGATCACTTCTATACGGTTAACGGAAATCATGCAGTGCTCAGCTGTAACCCGGATGTTTCCGTAGAAGGGGTTACTCATCTTATAGCTGACCTTTTTGACGGCTCGGGAACCAAGAAGTGGTCTAAAGAGCTTGACATCCGTACGGGAAATCCCATTACCTTTGTCGCAAAGATAAAGGGACATAAGTACAGCGAGGGGGGCACTGATGTAAGTGATATTGTGGTCACG
>JBGUQP010000412.1:0-4292 GCA_045131145.1 Lachnospiraceae bacterium
TTGAGGTCGATCACGGCAAATGGATACTCAACTATGAACCCAGGAAGAAGCTTCCGATCGAAGACTTCCTAAGGGAGCAGGGAAGGTTCAAGCACCTCTTTAAGAAGGGTAATGAGGATCTTATCGTACAATTCCAGAATGAGGTTGACAGGCGTTGGGAAGAGCTTCAGTACAGGTGCGCCAGGTAGTATGGTATAATATCGTCATTCATAAGTCTTATGAAAAGGAGATTAAGAAATGAGTACTGATTATAAGCCGATCAAGGAAGGCAAGGTAAGGGAGATCTACGATATCGGAGAAGCCCTTATACTGGTTGCGACAGACAGGATAAGCTGCTTTGACGTTATCCTTAACAACAAGGTGACGAAGAAGGGAGCGGTCCTTACACAGATGTCTAAGTTCTGGTTTGACATGACGGAGGATATCATTAAGAATCACATGATCTCCACGGATGTAAAGGACATGCCTGAATTTTTCAGAAAGCCGGAATTTACCGGCAACAGCATGATGGTAAAGAAGCTTACCATGCTCCCGGTTGAGTGCATCGTAAGGGGATATATCACAGGAAGCGGCTGGGCAAGCTATGTTAAGGACGGTACGGTATGCGGTATTAAGCTTCCCGAAGGCCTTAAGGAATCGGATAAGCTTCCTGAGCCCATATATACACCTTCGACCAAGGCTGAGATCGGTGATCATGATGAGAATATAAGCTATGAGCAGTCGGTCAAATACCTTGAAGACAGGTTCCCAGGTAAGGGAGAGGAGTATGCATCAAAGCTTCGCGACTACACGATCGCTCTTTATAAGAAATGTGCAGACTACGCCCTGACAAAGGGGATCATAATAGCGGATACCAAGTTCGAATTCGGCCTTGATGAGGATGGCAATATCGTTATCGGCGATGAGATGCTTACACCGGACAGTTCACGTTTCTGGCCGGCCGATGGATATGAGGCCGGACACTCACAGCCCTCATTTGACAAGCAGTTTGCCAGGGACTGGCTTAAGGCCAACGAGGGGCACAACTGGACACTTCCGCAGGATATAGTCGATAAGACCATTGATAAGTATCTGCAGGGCTATGAGCTTTTGACAGGGAAAAAACTTGAAGTTTAGAATATACCATATTAGGGAAAGGAGAACAGTAAATGGGAAAAGTTGATTTTTCAAGTGAACAGTATTTATCGGATTTAAATGCATACTGGCGTGCGGCTAACTATATTGCCGCAACACAGCTTTACCTTCTTGACAATCCCATGTTAAGGGAGCCTCTTACAAGGGACCAGATCAAGAAGAAGATAGTAGGACATTGGGGAACGGTTCCCGGGCAGAATTTTGTATATGCCCATATGAACCGCGCGATCAACAAGTATGACCTTGACATGATCCTTATTTCGGGTCCCGGCCACGGCGGCAACTTCTTTGTTGCCAACTCATACCTTGAGGGGACCTATTCTGAGGTTTATCCCAATATTTCAAGGGATCTTGAAGGCCTTAAGAAATTAAACAAGCAGTTCTCGTTCCCGGGCGGTATATCAAGCCACGTTGCTCCTGAGACTCCCGGTTCCATAAACGAGGGCGGTGAGCTTGGTTATTCGATAGCTCATGCATTCGGTGCGGTATTTGATAATCCCGACCTTATAGCAACAGTCATCGTAGGCGACGGTGAGGCTGAGACAGGCCCCCTTGCAACAGCATGGCACTCAAATAAGTTCTTAAATGCAGCTAACGACGGTGCGGTTCTTCCCATACTCCATCTTAATGAGTATAAGATAAGCAATCCTACCGTATTATCACATATAACCCATGAAGAAGTGGCAAGCCTCTTCCATGGTTACGGCTGGAAGCCCATCTTCGTTGAGGGTGATGACCCCATGGAGATGCATAAACTCATGGCCGAAGCTGTTGATACATGTATCGAGAGGATCAAGGAGATCCAGAAGGAAGCAAGGGAGAACGGAAATACTGAGCGTCCTTTCTGGCCCATGATCGTTCTTCGCACTCCCAAGGGCTGGACCGGTCCCAAGGTAGTTGACGGACTCAGGGTAGAGGGTTCATTCCGTGCCCACCAGGTTCCCATCACCATGGAGAAGCCCGAGCATCTTGACCTTTTAAAGGAGTGGCTGCTTTCCTATAAGCCCGATGAGCTTTTCGATGAGCAGGGTCAGCTCCTTGAGAAATACCGTTACATAGCTCCCAAGGGTGACCGCAGGATATCCGCGAACCCTCATGCCAACGGCGGTAAGCTCCTTCGCGACTTACGTCTTCCTGATTTTAAGGATTACGCTGTTGACGTACCTGCTCCCGGTGCAGTTGAGAAGCAGGATATGATCGAGCTTGGCGGATTCGTTCGAGATATCTTCAAGCTCAATAAGGAATCAAAGAACTTCCGTATATTCGGCCCCGACGAGACGATGAGCAACCGCCTCTACAAGGTATTTGAAGAGACCAAGCGTGACTGGAATGCCCAGTATCATGAGGCTGATGAAGATCTGGCAACTGACGGAAGGATCATGGATTCATATCTTTCCGAGCATATGTGTGAGGGCTGGCTTGAAGGGTATCTTCTTACCGGACGTCATGGTTTCTTCGCTTCATATGAGGCCTTCATCCGTGTCGTTGATTCAATGTGTGCACAGCATGCCAAGTGGCTTAAGGTATGTAATGACCTTTACTGGAGGGAGGAGATCGCTTCCCTTAACCTTATTTTGACATCCAATGTATGGCAGCAGGATCATAACGGATTCACCCATCAGGATCCCGGCTTCCTTGACCATATTGCCAACAAGAAGGCAGATGTTGTACGCATGTACCTTCCGCCCGATGCCAACTGCTTACTGTCATGCTTCGATCACTGCATAAGGAGTAAGAATTACGTTAACGTTATAATAGCAAGTAAGCATCCCAGCCAGCAGTGGCTTACCATGGAACAGGCTGTTAAGCACTGTACCCAGGGTATCGGTATCTGGGACTGGGCGAGCAATGATGCAGGGCAGGAGCCCGATGTGGTACTTGCATGCTGCGGTGATACACCTACCAAGGAAGCGCTTGCGGCAGTTACGATCCTTCGTGAGTATCTTCCAGAGGTTAAGATCCGCTTCGTAAACATCGTTGACCTTATGAAGCTTATAGACCACACCAAGCATCCTCACGGACTTACAGATATCGAATATGATTCACTCTTTACCAAGGATAAGCCGATAATCTTTAATTTCCACGGTTATCCCAAGCTCATACACGAGCTTACCTATACAAGGTTTAACCGTAACTTAAGTGTTCACGGATACCTTGAAGAGGGTACCATTACGACTCCTTTCGATATGAGGGTCCAGAATGAGGTTGACAGGTTCCATCTTGTAATGGATATCGTCAATCATCTGCCTCAGCTTGGTAACCGCGGTGCATACCTTCTTCAGAAGATGCGCGATACATTGGTTGAGCATGACCAGTATATTGCCGAATACGGTCTTGACCTTCCCCAGGTACGTGAGTGGAAGTGGGAAGCATAATTTAATAAGATATGATAAAAACCGGTGCATTTTTGTGCATCGGTTTTTTGTCAAAAATCGATACCCGTCAGGCAGAAAAATAAGAAGAGAATATTGACAGGCTGTTATAGAATTTTTAAGACACTACTTGATCACGGTTGATAAGGAGGATTTACAATGTTTGATTTTAAGTATTTTACACCTACCAAGGTTATTTTCGGCAAGAATACGGAGGGCAGGGTTGCAGAGCTTATAAAGGAATTCGGCGGAACGAAGATACTGATCCATTACGGCGGCGGAAGTGTTGTCCGTTCGGGACTTTTGAAGCGTGTTACGGATACGCTTGATGCAGCCGGCATAAGCTATGTGACACTTGGCGGCGCAGTTCCCAATCCTCATCTCTCACTTGTATACGAAGGTATTGAGTTATGTAAAAAGGAGAAGGTTGATTTCCTTCTTGCAGTTGGCGGAGGAAGTGCCATAGATTCGGCCAAGGCCATAGGCTATGGGCTTGCAAATGAGGGCGATGTATGGGATTTCTATGATTATAAGAGAACAGCAGACGGAAGTATTCCTCTGGGAGTTATCTTAACGATCGCCGCAACGGGAAGTGAGATGAGTGATTCTTCCGTGATCACCAAGGAAGAGGGCCTCATAAAGCGCGGATACAACAGTGACTTTGGCCGCCCTAAATTTGCCATACTTAATCCGGAGCTTACCATGACTCTGCCGGATTACCAGACCGCATGCGGATGTGCGGACATAATGATGCATACTATGGAAAGATACTTCACTAACGCCGGC
>JBGUQP010000413.1:0-2674 GCA_045131145.1 Lachnospiraceae bacterium
TATGACGGAGAGTACTATGTTGATGAATCCACCTTTAAGATAGGTGATTATATAATCAAGCCGGACAGCGATGAGAAATATCCGATAAGCAAGCAGGGAGCCCTTACGGGAGTTTATAACATAAATAAAGGCTATGCCGATTTCAAGCAGATAACTGTCCTCTATCAGAATGAAGAGTATTCCATAGTTAAATCAAATACAAAATACGGCCTGAATGTTTATGATTATATAGTTTTAAAGGGTGATACCGTGGATGCCGATGAATTTATATATGAATAGGCCGCAATGGCATCCCTGAAATATTTAAGTAAAAGGAGCTGACATGAGCTTAAGAGAAAACCTTGAAGAAGTAAAAGCCAATATAGATGCGGCAGCTAAGAAGGCCGGCCGCGCACGGGAAGATGTTACGCTTATAGCAGTATCAAAGACCAAGCCGGTTTCCATGATCCGTGAAGTATATGATCTCGGAGTTCGTGACTTTGGAGAGAACAGAGTACAGGAGATCATTGAAAAATACGATCAGCTTCCTGATGATATCCGCTGGCATCTTATCGGTCATCTTCAGACAAACAAAGTAAAATACATAATTGATAAGGTCTGCCTTATTCATAGTGTTGATTCGTATAAGCTGGCACAGGAAATAAGCAAAGAGGCATGTAAACGTTCCCGAAGTGTTGATATCCTTATAGAAGTAAACGTTGCAGGTGAAGAATCCAAGTTTGGAGTCAGACCGGATGAACTTGAAGATCTTGTGAGAAGTATTGCCAAATTACCGGGAATCTGCATAAAAGGTCTTATGACCGTGGCACCATATGTTGTGGATTCTGAAGAAAATCGAAGCGTTTTTGTCAAAATGAAGCAATTTGCTGTTGACATAAGTAGGAAAAGCATAGATAATGTATGTATGGATTATCTTTCGATGGGTATGTCCGGTGATTATACCGTGGCTGTAGAAGAAGGGTCTACAATGGTACGTGTCGGAACATCCATATTTGGTGAGAGGAACTATAAATAAGCAGCAAATAAGGAGAGTGAGTAAAATGGCATTTTTTGACAATGTTCTCAAGTCACTGAAGTATAATGACGAAGACTACGATGACGAAGAGTATTTCGACGAGGAAGATGACTACGAAGAGGCTCCCCGTCAGCGAAGGTCGATCAAGACGGCAACCATTGATGATGAAGATGACAACAGGGCATCTGGAAGGGCATCAGGCAAGGTGACGTCAATCGGAGGACGTTCTTCCGCTATGAAGAATGCAAGGCCGAGCGGCAGTGTAAATGAAGTATGTGTAATCAAACCTACAACTGTAGAAGATTCAAGGGAGATCACCGATACACTTCTATCAAACAGGACAGTTGTTCTCAATGTAGAAGGACTTGATATGGATGTTGCCCAGCGTATTATAGATTTTACATCAGGATCTACATATGCTGTTGGAGGCAATCTTCAGAAGATTTCCCATTATATTTTCATAATCACACCAAGGAATGTAGATATTTCAGGTGATTTTCAGGAGATCTTATCAGGAGCCTTTGATGTACCTGCACTTAATACGAAGTATTGATCTTATATGATCATAAATTCAGAACAGGCAACTTTACTGCCACAGGCGGCGAGGTTGCCTGTTTAGATTGAGAGGCTTTTATGGATAATACTATTACGGTCAGCATAAGCAAGAACGATCCATATGACATTGTCATAAGGAATGATTTTTCATCTGTAAATGACTGCATGAAGAAACTCTTTAATACGGATAAGAAGCTCTGTATCATAGCGGATGAGAAGGTCTCGGATATTTACGGTGATGAACTAGTAAATGAACTTAAGAAGGATTACTCACATGTTGATCTTGTCCCTCTGACCCTTGGTGAGACAAATAAGTCGATCGATACCGTAAATAAATGTTACTCCTTTCTCATTAAGAATAAATACGACCGTAAGGATGTCATAATTGCGCTCGGCGGTGGGATATGCGGGGATCTGGCCGGTTTCGTTTCGGCCACTTATATGAGAGGGATTGCATTTGTCCAGGTCCCGACAACTCTTTTGTCTATGGTTGATTCGAGCAGCGGCGGCAAGACGGGAGTAAACTTTGAATCATATAAAAACATGATCGGTGCTTTTAAGATGCCATCGCTTGTTTATATCAATACATCTACTCTTAAATCCCTTAATGACAGAGAATATGCATCCGGTATGGCAGAAGTACTCAAGGCGGGGCTTATTAGGGACGGCCTTTTCTACGAATGGCTCATAAACAACTTTCCTTCGATAAACGACAGGGAAGAAGAGTATGTGTCGGAAATGATCTGTAAGAGTGTAAATATTAAAAAATCATACGTTGAGAAGGACCCTTATGAGAAGGGGGACAGGGCAATACTCAATCTTGGGCATACAGTAGGACATGCTCTTGAGAAGTATACCGATTTTAAATACTCTCATGGTGAATGTGTGGCACTGGGAACCGTATGTGCTGCATATCTGTCCTATAAACGGGACTGCCTTTCCGTGGAAGAGTATTATGAGATAAGGGATATGTTTGTTCCTTTTGAACTCCCCATATCTCTTGAAAACATAGATGTTGACAGGGTGCTTGAATACATGAAGTCCGATAAGAAGAACATATCGGGCAGGATAAGGTTTATCCTCCTTAAGAAGATAGGTAAGGGA
>JBGUQP010000414.1:0-4098 GCA_045131145.1 Lachnospiraceae bacterium
AGAAAGTTACATATGATGCTGACAGCATTACTGTGCTTGAGGGGCTTGAAGCTGTCAGGAAGCGTCCCGGTATGTATATCGGTTCGGTTACTACCAAAGGACTTAATCATCTTATCTATGAGATAGTTGACAATTCTGTGGATGAGCATCTGGCCGGTTTTTGCGACGAGATACGGGTGACACTAGAGAAGGACGGCTCGGCAACGGTTGAGGATAACGGACGGGGTATCCCGGTCGGAATGCATGAGAAGGGGATGAGTGCCGAGAGACTGGTCTTTACAACCCTCCATGCGGGCGGCAAGTTCGATGATTCCGTATATAAGACAAGCGGAGGTCTCCACGGTGTCGGATCATCTGTCGTAAATGCACTTTCAACATATCTTGATATAGAGGTAAGGCGTGAGGGTAAGGTTTTTCATGACCGTTACAGCCGCGGAATCCCGACGATAGAACTTGAGAACGGACTGCTTCCGGTGATCGGCAAGTCCCGTACCACTGGCACCAAGATAAATTTCCTGCCCGATGACACTATTTTTGAGAAGACACGTTTCAAGGAAGAGGATGTTAAGAGCCGGCTTCATGAAACAGCCTACTTAAATCCCAAGCTTACAATAATATTCACTGATAAAAGAGGCGACGAGACCGAAACCGAGGTATTCCATGAAGAGGAGGGTATCATCGGTTTTGTACGTGATATGAACAAGAATGAGGAAGCCATCTGCGATCCGGTATTCTTCTCGGGCGAAGCAGACGGGATCATGGTTGAGGTTGCCTTCCAGTATGTTAACGATTTCCATGAGAATGTACTGGGATTCTGTAATAACATATACAATTCCGAAGGCGGTACACATCTTACCGGCTTTAAGACCATGTTCACAAATATAATGAACACTTATGCAAGGGAGCTTAATATCCTAAAGGAAAAGGATGCCAATTATACCGGCGCGGACATCAGGAACGGAATGACTGCAGTCGTATCCATCAAGCATCCAAGTCCCCGTTTCGAAGGCCAGACGAAGACCAAGCTTGATAATCAGGATGCCACCAAGGCCGTATCCAAGGTTACAGGTGATGAACTCGTAAGGTATTTTGACAGGAACCTCGACGACCTTAAGGCGGTGCTGGCCTGTGCCGAGAAAGCGGCAAAGATCAGGAAGTCCGAAGAGAAGGCCAAGACCAACATGCTCACCAAGCAGAAGTATTCCTTCGATTCAAACGGCAAGCTTGCCAACTGCGAGAGCCGCGAAGCATCGAAATGCGAGATATTCATAGTTGAGGGTGATTCGGCAGGAGGCTCTGCCAAGACCGCAAGGAACCGTATGTATCAGGCTATTCTCCCCATAAGAGGTAAGATCCTTAATGTCGAGAAGGCTACGATAGATAAGGTTCTTGCCAATGCCGAGATAAAGACCATGATATATGCCTTTGGGTGCGGCTTTTCGGAAGGCTACGGGAATGACTTTGACATAAGTAAGTTAAGATATGACAAGATAATCATTATGGCGGATGCCGATGTGGACGGTGCCCACATATCAACCCTGCTGCTCACGCTTTTTTACAGGTTCATGCCTGAACTTATATATGAAGGACATGTGTATATAGCAATGCCGCCCCTTTACAAGGCCATGCCGAAAAAGGGTAAGGAAGAATATCTCTATGATGACAAGGCTCTGTCCGAGTACAGGAAGTCGCATTCCGACTTCACTCTTCAGCGTTATAAGGGACTGGGTGAGATGGATGCCGAACAGTTGTGGGAGACAACCCTTGATCCCGAGCGACGCAAGCTTAAGCTCGTCGAGATAGAGGATGCCCGCTTCGCATCGGCCACAACCGAGATGCTCATGGGTAACGAGGTTCCGCCCAGGAAGGCATTTATCTACAAACATGCCCACGACGCCGACCTGGACATATAATGAAGACACGGGGACGGTTCTTCTGTCTTCATATCAGCGGTAGGCCGGGGTTTGAAATTGATCTGAATGTATCATTAACAGAAGAGGTTTGAAATGGCAGTAACGGAAGATGAACAGATAATAAAAACCGAGTATTCGGAGGTAATGCGCAAGTCATATATCGACTATGCCATGAGCGTTATAATATCCAGGGCTCTGCCTGATGTAAGGGACGGATTAAAACCCGTACAGAGGCGTACCCTTTATGATATGTATGAACTGGGCATCAGGTATGACAGGCCTTACAGAAAGTCGGCCCGTATCGTTGGCGATACCATGGGTAAATATCATCCGCATGGCGATTCGTCTATTTATGATGCACTTGTAGTTATGTCTCAGGACTTTAAGAAAGGGATGCCGCTTGTTGACGGCCATGGTAACTTCGGTTCGATCGAAGGAGACGGTGCCGCCGCAATGCGTTATACAGAAGCGCGTCTTGAGAAGGTGACCCAGGAAACCATTCTTGATGATCTTGACAAGGATGTTGTGGACTTTATGCCCAACTTTGATGAGACCGAGAAAGAACCCACAGTACTTCCTGCCAAGATCCCCAACCTTTTAATTAACGGAACCGAAGGTATTGCGGTCGGAATGGCCACCAATATGCCGCCCCACAACCTTTGCGAGGTAATTGAGGGCGTTAAGGCCTATATAAAGAAGCCGTCCATTACGACTGCGGAACTTATGGAATACATCCAGGGCCCTGATTTTCCGACAGGCGGTATTGTTGTCAATAAAGATGAACTCCCTGACATCTATGAATCCGGTGTGGGCAAGATCAAGATCAGGGGCAAAATGGAGCTTGAAAAGGGTAAGGGAGGTAAACACAGGCTTGTCATAACCGAGATCCCTTATACAATGATAGGTGCGAATATAAGTAAGTTCCTGACCGATATCGTGGCCCTTATAGATGCCAAGAAGGCTACGGATATTGTTGACATATCCAACCAGTCGAGCAAGGATGGGATTCGGATAGTTCTTGAACTTAAGAAGGATGCGGATGTTGAGAATCTTAAGAACATGCTCCTTAAGAAAACCAAGCTTGAGGATACCTTCGGAGTAAACATGCTCGCAGTTGCGGATGGACGCCCCGAAACACTGGGACTTAAGGAGATAATAAGACACCATGTCGACTTCCAGAGGGAGATCCGCACCAGAAAGTACAGAAATCTCCTCAGCCGGGAGATGGATAAAAAAGAGATACAGGAAGGTCTTATCAAGGCCACCGATGTCATTGACCTTATCATAGAGATACTCAGGGGATCAAGAGATGTGAACATGGCCAAGGCCTGTCTTACCGAAGGCAGGACCGAGGGCATCAGCTTTAAATCAAGGATCAGTAAGAAGATGGCCGAACAGCTTCGCTTTACCATGCGTCAGGCAGAAGCCATACTGGCCATGAGGCTATCAAAGCTTATAGGTCTCGAGATAGAAGCCTTATTGAAGGAGCATGAGGAGACTCTTAAGAATATTGAGTCCTACAAGGACATCCTTACCAACCCCAAGTCTATGGACAGGCTTATAATAAAGGAGCTTGACAGTTATAAGAAGGAATACGGACGGGAACGCAGGACTCTGATAGAGAACGCAGAAGAGGTTGTATTCGAAGAGAAGAAGATAGAAGAGATGGAAGTCATGTTCCTGATGGACAGGTTCGGATATGCAAGGACCGTAGACATAGGAACATACGAGAGAAACAGGGATACGATAGATTCGGAGTCAAGGTATATCTTCCCCGTTATGAACACCGGCCGGGTGTGTCTTTTCACAAATACGGGGCAGATGCATACTATAAAGGTTTTGGATCTCCCGTTCGGTAAGCTTAAGGACAAGGGAGTTCCTATTGACAATGTCAGCAATTATTCATCATCGGATGAAGAGCTTATATACGCATGTAATCTTAAGGAACTGATAATGCAGAAGCTTTGCTTTGCAACAAAGAAGTCCATGCTTAAGCATGTTTACGGCACGGAATTTGATGTTACCAAGAGATCGGTGGCAGCAACGGGACTTAATGATGGTGATGAACTTATTGCGGTCTTCCCGATCATCGATGAGAAGAATATTGTATTAAGGACAAGGGACGGCTTCTTCCTTAAGTTCAATCTTGAGGAGATTCCCCTTAAGAAGAAGGGTGCCGCTGGCG
>JBGUQP010000415.1:0-3020 GCA_045131145.1 Lachnospiraceae bacterium
CGATTAATACTTTATCACAGAAGAGGTGTTCTTTATTTCTGAATATTTAATTTTCCAAGTAAAACTTTACGCTAGCGTTCCTCGGTACATTTTTTGGAAACCAGGGGGACGGTTCCTCGGTTCTTTTTTCAGAGATAGCTTCGCGATCAGTTATCCCGGAAAAAATGAACCGAGGAACCGTCCCCCTGTTTCAATATTCGTCCAGAAAAAGATGGCGCACCCCGTTCTTTTTATATGAGATCACGGTATCGACATTTACATTTCCCACGCTGTTGAAAATATTGGTTTCAATAAAAGGATTGTCCTTTTTCAGCATGGCGATAAGCTTTTTTGTCTCCAGACGTTTCGAAGATGTTGTCCCGTCTTCATGACATGTAGTACATGTATCCGTAAAGTGACATGCACACTGAAGGAAATGCAGATCATTATAGTCGCGCCAGGCGCATATGTCACTTTCCCTGATAAGATACATGGGCCTTATCAGTTCCATCCCCTCAAAATTCGTGCTGTGAAGCTTGGGCATCATCGTCTGGATCTGCGCTCCGTGCAGCATCCCCATAAGGATGGTCTCAATAACATCATCGTAATGATGTCCGAGGGCTATCTTGTTGCAGCCAAGCTCCTTCGCCTTACTGTACAGGTATCCCCGCCGCATCCTTGCGCATATATAACAGGGACTCTTCTCTATCGTATCCACGGCGTCAAATATATCGCTCTCAAAAACAGTGATCGGGATACCGAGCGCCCTTGCGTTACTTTCAATAAGCTCCCGGTTTTCCTTATTGTATCCGGGATCCATAACCAGGAAGACCAGGTCAAAATCACGCTTCTTGTGCCTCTTGATCTCCTGAAAAAGCTTCGCCATGAGCATGGAATCTTTTCCGCCCGATATACAGACCGCTATACGGTCTCCGTCATCGATCAGCTGATAATCCCTTAAGGCCTTCGCAAAGGGGGTGAACAGCTGCTTGTGGAATTTCTTTCTGATGCATTCCTCCGCCCTTTGCTGTATTTCCGCCGAGCCTTCTTTGCCGGCCATCGATGCCCTTACATATCCGACATATCCGCCTTCAAGGCTGTAATACTCATGCCCTGCGGGAAAGTCATCCTCATCTAGTTCCCTGGTCCTGCGTCCGATCTCGCAGTAAAATATGACTTTGCCCACATCGGGGCTCTGCATTATAAGTTTGGCCGCCTCCCGGAAATCCGAATCCGGACCGGCTGCCACCGCTCCCGGGATCATGCCGTATGCCCTTAGGCTTTCGTCCCTTATATCGAATAATATATATGTATCATTCTTTAATTTTTCCAGTTCCTTATATGTGATCTCTTTCATTTGGCAAGCTTGCGTTCCGTTTCATGATCATTTATACTGCGCGGCGAACCTGACTGCCGCCTTGACGTCCTCTTCATTGGGCCTTCCTTTATGGATACCCTTGAATTCACCTTTACAGTGGAACTCCTTATCGTCCATGGCTATGCCTGCCTTATCGGCTTCTGCCTTAACCTTTTTGTAGGTTGAATTGAGCATAGCTGCAGAACCGAAATTAACTATCTTCCCGACCTTATCCTTATCAAGAGAGGCAATGAACTGCTTTACCTCAGGATCTATATTAAAGGCATAGTATGAATTTCCAAGGAAGAGATAATCTACGGCTTCAGACACAGGCTCGCTGATGGGAAGCGCTTCGACACCCAGCTCTCCTGCCATAGCTTCCGCAAGTCTCTTGGTATTTCCCGTTTTGGTATAATATCTTACTGCATATTTCATGACTTTTCTCCTCCTATAAATGTAAATACTTATCTGTTCTTGAAATGAAACGGGGAACCGTCCCCCTGTTTCATTTCAGAAAATGAACCGAGGAACCGTCCCCCCGTTTCATTATGGAACCGTTCCCCTGTTTTATACCGGTCAGATTTCAGATGCCGATTTTACGACCCTGGCTTCAGCTATCGTACCGCCCTTTAAAGACGGAGCCAGCTTCTCAGCAGTCTTTCCTATCCCGCTGCCGCCTGAAGTGGCAAAAACATGAATGTTCTTACCCGTCCAGTCATATCCCTTACAAAAAGTATGTACAACCCTGGGCGCCTGGGCATACCAGATCGGAAATCCGATGTATATAGTATCATACTGGTCGAAATTTTCAATCCTGCCGGTTACCGGAACATCTTTACCGCCTATCTGCTCGCGGTTGCACCTGGACACGGGATTCATATACTTTATATCTGCTGCGCTGTATGGCTGCTCCGGGCAGATCTCAAACACATCCGCTCCGATCTTCTGTGCGTACTCCCTGGCCATGCTGCCTGTAGTGCCTTCCGCACTGAAGTAAGTTACAAGTGTTGCCATCATTTTCCTCCATTCAGATCCTTTATCTCATTTTATAACAGGGTCTTTATGCACTCTTCAACCTTCTTCATATCTGCTGTGGGCTCGAAGCGGGCAACAACATTTCCTTCCCTGTCTACCACAAACTTAGTGAAGTTCCACTTGATATCGGGCTTCTTATCCCAGTCAGGATCAGCCTTTTCAAACATTCCTACAAGAATCGCCTTCAGCTCATGCTCGTCAAAGCCTTCGAATCCCTTCTGAGCCTTAAGATATGTGTACAGCGGAAGCTCGTTCTCACCGTTTACATCCGACTTCTTCATCTGAGGGAAAGTTGTGTTGTAGTGAAGCGTGCAGAATTCATGTATTTCCTCATCACTGCCCGGTGCCTGTCCGCCGAACTGGTTGCAGGGTATGTCAAGTATCTCAAGTCCCTTATCATGATAGTCCTTATACAGCTGCTCGATGGGTTCATACTGGGGTGTGAAGCCGCATCCTGTGGCAGTGTTAACGATAAGGATAACCTTACCTTTATAATCCGATAAACTGAGCTTCTCATTTGTTCCTGTGGTAATTTCGTAATCGTAGATCATCTTTCGTCCTCCTATAAATGTAAATACTTATCTGTTCTTCAAATGAAACGGGGAACCGTCCCCCTGTTTCACTTAGCTTTTACCATATTATATTGCGC
>JBGUQP010000416.1:0-2019 GCA_045131145.1 Lachnospiraceae bacterium
TCGATGTACAGAAAGCAGGCCCAAATGGAACGGAAATCGGCTTTGCTACTATCAATGTGTGGTTCCACCGACTGACCGGTGTACATATGCTGGTCTATAAGATCACTGACTGGCTGGGTCTCGTTCCGATCATCATATGTATGTGTTTCGGTGTGTTGGGTTTGGTGCAGCTGATAAAGAGGCGTAGCATCCTAAGGGTTGACCCGGACATCCTGCTATTGGGTATCTATTATGTGCTAGTCATAGCTTGCTACCTAATCTTTGAGATGATTCCGATTAATTACAGGCCGATCCTGATAAACGGAAATCTGGAAGCATCCTATCCGTCATCAACTACGCTCCTGGTGCTGAGCGTGATGCCGACACTGAAATATCAGTCAGACCGGAGAATTGCGAATCCAATGACACGGAAATCGATAGCTTTATTTGTTTTCGCCTTTTCATTATTTATGGTGACCGGCAGACTGATTTCCGGCGTCCATTGGGCAACGGATATTATTGGCTCCGTTTTCCTGAGTTCAGGTCTGTTTATGGTCTATCGATCCATGGCAGAATATACTGGGTACAGAAAAAACATCTGACGGCTGAGGCATAAAATGGAATTCAGTGAAAAACTACATGAATTACGAAAGAGCAGGTCTCTCACACAGGAGGAGCTTGCCGAAGCATTGTTTGTTTCAAGAACAGCCATTTCCAAGTGGGAGTCCGGCAGAGGGTATCCGAGCATTGACTCGCTTAAAGAGGTCTCCCGTTTTTTCTCGGTGACGATCGATGATTTGATCTGTTCGGACGAGATGATCATCGTGGCAGAAAATGATAAGAAGGAGTTTGTCAGCAAATACGTCTCGCTCATATGTAATGCAATGGACATTCTTCTGGCCATACTGCTGTTTATCCCCGCCTTCGGAAATGGGACAGGCTCTTCCGAAACGGTATCTCTGTTTGGACTGACAAGAATCAGCTTATGGGTGAAGATCGTATATATTGTGATCATCAGTATCTCGATTCTGAACGGAATCTGCGGTGTGATCATATCCAGTCTCAATAAACCGGTTTGGGATAGGCACAGGATCGTTACGGGAATCGTCTTGTCAATACTTGCAGTTATTGTGTTTATAGCGACAAGGCAACCGTATGCCGGTATCGTCTGTTTTGCTTTCCTGGTCATAAAGGGTTTCCTGATCGCCAAAATAAAATAGAACAATAATTATGATGCAGAAATACAGATGAAACAAATGACTATTGAAACAACTCGCTTAACAATACAAACAGCATCTGAAGAGGAGATGCTCAGAATCATTGATAGTCAGACGGATGATATGCTGCGAAAAGCATATCAAGAGATGCTGCAGGGTTGTCTTGATCACCCGGAACAGTGGATATGGTATGCCGTCTGGATAATTAAGTGTAAAGACGGTTCTCATGTTGGAGACTTGTCCTTTAAGGGCGTTAATGATGACGGTTCGGTCGAGATCGGATATGGCATCAAAGAAACGCATAAAGGACAAGGATATGCAACAGAGGCGGTCGATGCGGCAGTGATGTGGGCACTGCAGCAGCCGGGCATAACTTGTGTTGAAGCTGAAACAGAATCCAACAATCAGGCATCTCAGCGTGTCCTTGAAAAATGCGGATTCATCCTATCTGGGACTTGCGGTGAAGAAGGACCGCGATTCGTCAGAACGCTGTAACAAAATCGGGATTTATGGAAGAAATAATGAGTAGTGGTTATGAAATAGCAAAAGAAAAAGATATAAGGGAATTGTTTGATCTGCAGCTGAGAGCATTCGAGAGTGAAGCTGAAATGATAGGCAGCAGGAATGTGCCCGCTCTGATGGAGTCCCTCGAAGAAAACCGGGCGGATTTCAGGAACTGGACGGTGCTTGTAAAGCGCAATGATGAGGGCAGGATCATCGGGGCCGTGAGGTTCAGAGAAGAAAGCGATCATATCGAGATCGGCCGCGTCATGGTTGCACAGGAATACAGGAACCGCGGTGTTGCGATCGGTCTGATGACTGC
>JBGUQP010000417.1:0-2619 GCA_045131145.1 Lachnospiraceae bacterium
TGGTTTCCTTCCACAATTCGAAAATCTGGTTAACTTAACGTACCTTCCGGTTTAGTGTTCAGTTGTCAAGGTCCAGTGAAGGGTTTCGGGTCTCCGATGAGAACCGGATGTTTTACCCTTCACTCCTACTGGACATTGACCCCCTAAGTGACAACCCGTTTTTGAGAAGAAATTTTAAAAAACCAAAAAAATCGCCCATGGTGTTAAAAAATGCTTACACCTTGAGCGAAAAATCTGCATTTTATGGGTAGGTACAACAGAACCCTGTTTTTGCGATGCCTGGACATTAATGGAACAGATAAATCATGGAATAATCAGGAGTTTCTACAGCATGCTATAATTCTGAGTGAATGTGACTATCGGAAGGAATGAGGAATTGTAATGGAAACAATAACTGCATTTGGAGATTCGATCTTAAAAGGTGTGATCTGCGAAAACGCACATTACAAGGTGACGGACAGTTCTTTTCATAAGATCTGTGAGGAGTCTTTCGGCATAAAGATAGAGAACAAGGCCAAGTTCGGAAGCACGATTAAAAAGGGCGAGAGCATTTTCGAGAGGAATCTTGAGACTATCAGCTCATCGACCGGTAAATATGTCGTGCTTGAGTTCGGCGGAAACGACTGTGACTTTAACTGGAAGGAAGTCGCTGCTGAGCCTGAGAGAAAGCACTTTCCCATGAGTACCATAGAAGATTTCATCTCTATCTACACGACCATAATCACTGAGATCAAGAAGCTCGGCAAGATCCCGGTCCTGCTGTCTTTGCCGCCAATAGACTCGGAACGCTATTTTAATCACATATCCAAGGGCTTATCAGCAGATAACATCCTGCAATGGATGCATGGGAACAAGCAGTTCATCACAAACTGGCACGAGCGCTATAACATCGAGATCTTTAAGCTTGCTATAGCAAACGAGATCCCGGCCGTGGATATTACCTCGATCTTTCTTGAGAAAAAGAACTATTCCTACTATCTTTGCGAGGATGGTATCCATCCGAACGTGAAAGGCCAGAAGCTCATTGCTGAGGCTATAAAGGAACACGTCGGAAAGCGCAGGATCGTATTCGGGGAAGCCGGGTAAGCCTTAATTATGTGGTTTAAGATGCATCCTTGGGTCTTTCCTGCAATCTTAGGCGGCATAGGGCTTTTCTACCTGATATTCAATGTTGGGGCGATCTTAACATCGCGTAAGCTTCAGAAGGAAGGATCGGATCATCACGTGTCCGGAATCCCATTCTTAGGCGGCATCCATATCCTGATAGCAGGGCTGATTAGCCCAATCAAATGGCTGGCTCTGCTATGTGTTCTGGACTATACCTTCTGGAGTTTCCTCTATGCGGTGTTCTTCGTAGGCATCTTTAAGAAGGATAGTGACACAGGGAGTAAGGAACCAGAAGATATAAGAAAACAATAGGATTAACAAGCTCTCGGGAGGAAAAGAATTATGAATATGCATGAAAGAATACTGGCAGGAAAGCTTTTTACCGACATGTGCGAAGGTCTTCCTCAAGAAAGAGACGATGCCAAGCGCAGGATGATCGCATTCAATAAGACTACCCCGGATTCAATCGAAGAACGGCTTAAGATACAGAAAGAAATGCTTAATGAGGCAAGCGGAGATGCGTGGATCGAACCGCCCTTCTACTTCTGTTATGGTCGTCATATCACGTTAGGCGAAGGAACTTATGTAAACTTCAACTGCAATTTCGTTGATGATGGTCTTATAACGGTCGGCAAGAACGTTCTTTTCGGTCCGGCGGTAACTATTGCCACCGTGGGACATCCGATACGCCCCGATATGAGAGAGTATATGTATACCGATCCTGTAACGATCGACGATAATGTTTGGATCGGAGAGAACGTTACTATATGTCCCGGCGTTCATATCGGTGAGAACAGTGTAATCGGAGCCGGGAGCGTTGTAGTTAAGGATATCCCTTCAAATGTTATTGCTGTAGGGAACCCCTGCCGTGTCCTGCGCGAGATCAGCGAAAAGGATATGAAGTACTATTACCGTGACCACATTATCGATCCGGAAGATCTTAAGGAAGAAGCGGAGCTGAGGAAAAAATGAGAATTGAGCATATAGCACTCTATGTTAATGATCTTGAGACCGCGCGTGAGTTCTTCATAAAGTATTTGCACGGTAAGTCCAATGACGGGTATCACAACCCTAAAACGGGCTTCCGGTCTTACTTCATAAGCTTCGATGACGGAGCAAGGCTTGAGCTGATGAATAAGCCTCAGCTTAAGGATGATCCCAAGACTCTGAACCGGACAGGTTATGCTCACATAGCCTTCTCACTTGGAAGCAAGGAAGCAGTTGATCTGCTGACAGAACAACTAAGTCAGGACGGATACGAGGTCATAAGTGGGCCTCGAACAACAGGCGACGGATATTACGAGAGCTGCATAGTTGCGATTGAGGATAACCAGATCGAACTGACAGAGTAATGCGATAGACACTCAAATTATGAATGGGTCTTGCATCGCAATGGTATAATTATGGGGTAGGACTAAGGGGTGACTCTTAGTAGAGAAAATAAACAGGAATCCGTACTAACAGCAGAATTATTCCCGGATTATAGTGTTAAGTATTTCCTTCTTAAGTTCC
>JBGUQP010000418.1:0-2457 GCA_045131145.1 Lachnospiraceae bacterium
GTATGAAGTGGACAGGGATGACATATTCTTTGCCATGTTATGCACACTTCAGATAGGAGCCCTCTTTCACTTCAGGGATACAAGTTATGCAGCCAGGGAGGTTGATAAGGAAGCAAGGATAAAGACCGAGCTTTTAGGGTATGTTTCCTATCAGGATGATCTTACGGGAGTTCTTAACGGTATAGGCTTTATGGATAAGCTTACCCAGCTCATTTATGATAACGACCGTGAGAAGGCCTTCCTCTTTTTCGCAGATGTCGCTCACATGCACGAGATCAATTCACGGTTTGGGCACGAGGCGGGAGATGAGGCCTTAAGAGGTGCCTCACAAAGCCTGTCAGCGATACTGGGTGAGGAGAATCTCCTTGCCCGAGTCGGAGATGATGAGTTTATTTCCGTGATTCTTTCGGAGAATTGTGATATCATTGACAGTATAAAGAAATCGGTCAACAGGGTAATAGGTGAGTATAATTCCAGTTCTGAGAACCCTTATGAACTCGAGCTTCTTATGGATGCCTATCCCTTTGTCTGTGAGCCCGGTATGGATGTTGCCGGACTGTTAAAAGAAGCCGCGGCGGTCATGGAAAAGGATCTGAAGGCTACGGTTGATTTTAAACTCAAGAAAAACAGCCGCCAGGGGAGATAACAATGCGTATAATATATTTTGACATATGTGCGATCGTATTGGCATTGACGGTCATGGCCTTTTTTGTATACAAGAAGTATACCAAGGGAAGGACGAACCGTCTTATACTCGTGCTGTCTATCCTCTTTTTGGCGGCAAGCGCAATGGATACCTTCGATTCTCTCTTTGGCACATATATACCCCAGGCTCCTTCCAATGCAATGCTCCAGTTTATAATAAATTCCCTGTTTTATATTCTGAGGAACCTGACAATCCCGGCGTATATCCTCTTCATTATTTCCTATTACGGCATATGGTATAAGTTGGGTAAGAAGAGCCTGCTCACCTTAAGCCTTGCAGTTCCGACGGCCGTGATAGTTCTGGCTGTTATTACCAACTTTTTCACCGGATTTATGTTTTATATTGATGAGAACGGAGTTTATCACAGGAATTCCGGTCTTACCTTGGTGTATGTGGTCGGCGTTTTTTTTATCGGTGTGCAGGCATACCTTCTTCTAAGATATAAAAATACGATACGCAGGGGTGAGTTCTTCATGCTTGCTTCCTTTATTCCCCTGAATCTTATGGCCGTGATAGTCCAGAGGATATATCCGCCGTTAAGGGTTGAGATGCTTGCAATAACGCTTACCCTTTTTATGATAGCGACTGCTGTTCAGCGCCCCGAGGAAGTGGTAGACGCAGTAGTCGGTACCATGAGCATGCATGCCTTTTTTACGGATATGTATAAGGCTTACAGTGTAGGCCGCCCCATGAATGCAGTCTTTATTAAGATCCGAAACTCCAAAGCCCTGAGAAATAACCTTGGAATCGAGACTTACAACAGGGTCCTTCGAAGGGTTGGAGAGAAGTTTATACAGATGGGCAAGATCATTAACCTCTATACGGATGTATATTATAACGGCAGAGGGGCCTTCGTGATCGTTGCGGAAGGCGACAGATATGAGCAGTCACTTGACCTTGCAAGGCTGGTTGTTGCATATCTTAACGAGAGTTTCAAGCTTAACAACCTTGAGATAAGGCTTAACAACAAGGTGTGTCTTGCAAGGCTCCCGCAGGATCTGCCCACCCAGCAGTCACTATTAAGATTCAATAATACTTTCCACAATATTATTCCGGATATGGACCAGGTGATCATCCTTTCCGAGATCTCGGAATCGCGTGACTTTAAGATAAAGAACGATATAAACGAGATCATAAAGAAGGGAATAGAGGGCAACAGGTTCAGGATGTATTATCAGCCCATTTATTCGGTCGCGGAAGACAGGTTTGTATCAGCGGAGGCTCTTATACGCCTTGAGGATGATGAATACGGATTTGTATCCCCTGCCATATTTATTCCTGCAGCCGAGGACAGCGGAGCCATCCACGATATAGGTGACTTTGTTTTGGAGGATGTGTGCAGGTTCATTCACAGGGCCGAATTTGCCAAGTCAGGCCTTAAGTATATCGAGATAAACCTTTCGGTCACACAGTGCATCGAGCCGAGGCTTGTCGAGAAGATACGCGGTCTCATATCCAAGTACAGGGTGAAGACATCCCAGATAAACCTGGAAATAACGGAAACAGCGGTAGATTACGATCCTGTAATTACGGATAATAATATTTTCAGTCTGTGGAATATGGGCTTTCGGTTTTCTCTGGATGATTACGGTACGGGTTACTCGAATATCAAGAGGGTGGTTTCCCTGCCCCTTGACATTATCAAGTTTGACAAGAGCTTCGTCGACGAGATGGATGATCCCAAGATGTGGATCGCCATTGTTAATACGGTAGATATGCTAAAGAAGATGAACAAGAAGATACTGGTCGAG
>JBGUQP010000419.1:0-7584 GCA_045131145.1 Lachnospiraceae bacterium
CCTGTTCGGGACCTACTGTTGTTGCCACCCTCCTGACAGAAGTGTTGCCAAAAAGGCGGAGTATACGCAGGGCCTGCTCATTGAGGGTTTCCATGGAGCGAAGAAGCGGTGTCTTCTTATCAAGCGCCTCGCCTCCGTAGGAGCAGAAGGCCGTCGGGATACAGAGAACGCCATCCTTAACAAAGGCGTAAGATGTGGGATCCCATGCCGTGTATCCACGGGCTTCAAATGTGGCACGAAGGCCTCCGGAAGGAAAGCTGGAAGCATCGGGTTCACCCTTTATAAGTTCCTTACCCGAAAATTCCATAATGACACGCCCGTCATTCTGCGGCGATATAAAGGAATCATGCTTCTCAGCAGTGATACCCGTAAGAGGCTGGAACCAATGTGTATAGTGGGTTGCTCCCTTCTCTATGGCCCAGTCCTTCATAGCGATCGCAACCACGTTTGCTATCGAGATATCCAGATCTCTTCCGGCCTCGATTGTTTTCTTAAGTGACTTGTAAATGTCCTTCGGAAGCTTATCCCTCATTATTGCGTCGTTAAAAACCATGCTTCCGAAAATCTCAGGTACGTTACTCCTCATTTTTAATCTCCTTGGGATCCTTATTTGGTCATTAGTTTAATATAGCATACAGGCATTGAATCAACAAGATTTGTTTATTCAAACTTCAGATTCTCCAAAAGGCCGCTGTATCCGTACATTTCTCCGATCACTTTGTTATAATTGCCCTGATCCTCATATACTCCGCCAAAATGCACCCCGTCCTGAAACATTTCCTTAGGATAATAACATACATGTTCAAGATAATCGGGAAACATCTCATCAAGGCCGGTCGCGGCAAAATATTCAGGAGCCTTATTATTTACAATATCATGATATTCATCCATATCCGGTACAGGTGCGGGAAGCAGATGGAACCTTACATTTCTCTCCTCACATAATGCCGCCGTTTTCTTAAGATACGAAACATAAACAGACTCTTCAAGTGTATGGGGATAGTCATTGGCTGCAAACTTTTTGATATAGTTAAGATACAGCTTACGGTTAAGACCGGAATCATCAATCCTCTTAACTATCCTTTTATCCATAAACATGTTTCCGAATATATATTTGAGCTCATCAGTCGTTCTTTTATCAAGCATATCAAGATTATCCGTCTCAACAAGGGGCATCACGACATACTGATATGCATATTCAATATTAAAATCCGTGTTTACATCACCCATAGGGACCATTACAAGATACACATCGGTTGCCCCAGGGTGATTCTCCAGATAGAGCCTTGTAAGAATATACTGTCCGCACATGGTAAAGGGAGCTATGGCCGGTGCTACACATACATCATCGTTTATATCTGCAAGATCAATGAACATCTGCCTGCCTACACTGTCCCCAAGAAGCAGGATGAAAGAATCATCCTTCTCCTGTACCTTGTCTATAAGCGGAATGATCCAATCCGGCCCGTCCATATGGGTAAGATAGGTATCCGACCAGGTAAGACGGGCTATGGGCATGGAATAGTCCTCATCATATGACAATACTTCGAAACCTGTCAGCAATACCGCCATCAACAGTATGAAGATTGTGATCTTTACAGAAAAACGCATCTGATCTTCCTCTTTATCAGTACCTAGAAGTTGAAATAAATAAAGGCATTTGAATTCTGTCCCAGATTCTGTACCGCGCCAAGGATAACAACAAACACAGCTGCCATATAACACAGCCACCTGAATATAATCCCCTGCTCTTCAAGCCACTTTACTATTGAAAATCCCCTTTCATGCAGTATATCAACAAAAAAGACGCAGACAATCGACAGGATCAGGCTGTTGAGCATTGCTCCCGTAGTTCCCAGTTCTTTTATGAATTCCGCCGATATTGTATACAGGCTGAAGTCGTTAATGATCTGTCCGGTCATGCTTATGGCATTAGACAGGCTTCCTGCCCTGAAGAACATCCAGGCATAATCAACAATAATAAAGGTCATTATGACTCTGAATAATTTCCTTCCGAATGTATTCTCCTTTATACCAAGCTTTTCACTGAGTCTCTTTCTGTAACCCGATGTCAGTTCGGATACAATGTTGTAAAGACCGTGCAGGCCTCCCCACACTACGTAATTCCAGGCACCGCCATGCCACAGGCCGCTTAAGAGAAAGGTTATCATATTGTTTAGAAGCTTCCGCCATCTGCCATTGCGGTTGCCCCCGAGAGAAATATAAACATAATCACGGAACCAGGATGACATGCTTATGTGCCATCTCCTCCAGAAGTCCCTGATGCCTGCAGCCAGATAAGGCTGCCTGAAATTATCTGCGACCTTAAATCCCAATATCCTTGCAGCGCCGATCGATATATAAGAGTAACCTGCAAAATCGGTATATATCTGGATACCGTAACAGATGGTCGCCAGAACGATAGCCGCACCGGAATAAGACATATGATCATCATATATTCTGTCAACTATTATTGAGATCCTGTCAGCCACCATAAGCTTCTCAAAATATCCGAAGAGCATAAGAAGAGCTCCTGTTTTGAAATCTTCTTCGTTAAACCGGACCGGTTCTTTTATCTGCCTCAGCAGTGAGGACGCCCTGTCTATCGGCCCCGCCACCAGCTGGGGAAAAAAGGATATGAACAGGGCATGGCACAGAAAGCTGCTTTCTGCTTCTTCCTGTCCTCTGTAAACATCCGCAACATAGCTGATCCCCTTGAATGTATAAAAGGAAATGCCGGCCGGTATGAAAAGTGAAAATGCAGGAATGGATAAGGATATATGGAGCTGCGCAAGAATTGCATTGAGATTGTTGGTGATAAATCCGAGATATTTGATAATTCCGAACGTCAGAAAACATAAAGCAGCCGTACAGTTAAAAACAGCCCTGTTATTCCCGGTCTTTTTCAGCAAAAGTCCCCCGACATACGTTACCAGTGTTATGAAGAGGAGTACGATCAGGCACCTTGGGTCAAAGCACGCACAGAAGAACCAGCTTGCCAGAAGAAGCCACAGCCGACGGAACCGGCTTGGGATCAGCCGGTATATTATAAGTACTATGGGGAAAAAGATAACAAAATTAAGGGAATTAAAAAGCATTGTACACCTGCTGTCCGTCCTTAAAGATGTTTTTGTCAAACACCAGTATTGTTGTCTCCTCAAAAGGTATCTGTTCTATCGAACCTGCAACAAGCGAATCCTTATATATTTCCAGGTAGTCATTCGGGACCACGGTAAAATATCTGTCAACACCAGGCTGGTCTTCATACCAGGAGGCCTGCCCCTGGTACCTGTCGATACTGTAGATATTTTCACCTTCATATTTCACGGCACGTACCTTTATCCTCGAGTCGGTGAGAACGGTGATGGCATTGGCACCGCCCCACAGATCGGTATATCCGTAGGTCAGACCATGCTCGTCAAGAACAGCGGCCAGCCTTACATACCCGTTCACACTGTCATCGGCACTCAGGGATGCAACCGACACAAGGTCGGAACAGGCTGTAAGGATAAAAACAGCAAGCAGCAGATATGCAAACCTGCAGAAAAACTTCTCCTTAAGGGCCCGGAAGATATACAAAAGTGATACTATTATCGACATACCCAGAAGTGATGCCAGCCTCCAGCTTGCTTCCTGGATTTTGCTCACGCTGTAAGTAAGCATGATCAGCCCGAAGAGGACCCAGTAATCAAGCAGAAGGATCCGCATAGGCTTATTATCGCATCTTTTATAAAAGAAAAGTGCAATGACCGGAACTGTAAGCAGGATCACCGCAAGCAGCAGACGAAGAAGGATAAAAAGCCCGTCCATTGACAGCATGGGCGTTCCGTTATACACCCAGTCGGTAAGCAAAGTGGAAAACCTGACCAGAAATCCCTGTTCTTTGAAAAACCATTCCTCATGGGACAGCAGTGAAGAAAAACCCTCCTCATAGCTGCTGTCAAAATAGGGCTGGATCATATACCTCTTTGTCAGAAATCCCATCCCTGCAGCACCGCACATGATGACAAGCCTTATAAGAGGAACCCTGATCTCAGCAAAGGTTATATCCCGCTTATCAAGCAGACGCTCAAGCACAAGTGCTCCTACAACAGGGCAGAAGTAAAGTGCCAGAGCCGATGAACCGTTAAGGCAGGCCAGATAGTTCCAGATAAGGAGAAGCCCGTAGCATATCCATTGTTTTGCCGTAAACTTTTCGGCATACAGGCACTGTGTTTTTTCAAGCAATATCAGGGCAACGCAGGTAAAGATCATTGCCATGCTGTAATGGATGACATGCCCGAAGAATATCATCCTTGTGATCGAAGAACCGCAAAGTATAAGGATAAGAAGGCCGGTAAGTGCCGCACTCTTTTCATAGGTAAGACCTACTGCCCTGCAGCCGAAGAGTATCGCTGCCGCAAATAGAAGGGTAAAGATCGCCATTCCCAAAGCATGTGTCAGATATGTGACTCCGAAGATCATAACAAGCGGAATCATGATTAGGTATCCGCTGAACGGGATTATATAAGCATACCAGAAGGCATGGTTTACAAGTCCCCTGCCCTCTACCGAGGCTGCAGCCCACAGAAGGGTATCCGTATAATCAATATTGAAATCCGCCCTCTCCCTGCAAAAAATATAAAATATCGCCACACACAGAGAAAGGACAAGTACAGCCCAGGGTATGATGGTTTTTATCCGGGCCTTATTCTTTTCTTTTACTTCCGTTTTTTCCATATAGCTTACCTTTAGTCTGCGTTTCCTTCCGTTATCTTAGTCTTTTCCGATCTGTTTCCCGCAAATGCGGCAAGCATGGCGCAATAGGCAAATACCGTGACCGCAAGATTCTTAAATGTCATAAATGAATGTACCTGGGCATGTTCCCTTGTCAGTGCAAACCATACAAAAGGTATCAGTCCGGTAACGATATAAAGGATCACTCCCCGTATGTCATGTCTTTCTTTTTTCTTTACAAGGGTAAAGATGATAAACCCTGCCATTATTACCGTATAGAGCAATAGACATATTTTAAAGATCTCATTCTTATACATGAACAGATTGGCACCAAGGGCATCCATATACGATATTCCTTCTTCGTATGCTCCTGATACCGATCTTTTTCTGACACTTAAAAATGCGTCGGTGACCGAAGACAGACCATAGAAAGGGATCGATATAAGTATCTTTCCGACCCACATCCCGGCATAACCTGCCCCCCAGGATATCCCGCTGAATATAAACTCCTTAAGATCATCCGTGAATCCTGTCTGACCCGCCGTTTCCTGCATGATCAGGAGGCCCGCAAGCGGCATGCCCAGAGTAAACATGGGATATGTAAGAAGGTCCGTATAGGCTGTGATCATACCGGTTATCAGGAAAAGATAAAGGATCCTGTCCCTGTCCTTAAGACGGTCATAAAAAAATACAAGAACCGTGAGCGATGCAAACCCGGTGTAGAAAACAGGTGAGTACTGGATCGACAAAGGCAGCGTAAATGGCATAAGGAAGAAGTAAGCCATAAGCACTGCAGGTATAAACCGGATGAGTCCCTTCTTCGCCAGCGCTCCCATGCACAGGCACATCAGCATGAGCTGTCCTATTTGGTTAAGCATCCTTATATCCGAGTAATTAAAAAAGAGAAAGAGGGGTTTTAATATAACAAGTATTCCGTGCCAGTACCTTATATAGAGCATATCCCCCTCAGGCTCCCTTGGTTCAAAATAAGCAATAAATGCTTCAGCCCTGCTCAAGTCCTTATAGATATACTGGTAACAGGCTATGGCCCGCCTGAACGGACCTTCATCATTTGTGTGAAGGGCCGCATTTAATATGGCTCCGTCCGAAAAAACATCAAGCCTGCTCGACGGATATCCAAAAATAACCTCATCCTCTGTATCCCTCTCAAGTACAGATACCGAATTGGCAAGTCCCTTAAACATTCTGCTCTGAGGAATACAGAACACCGCAACAAGCAGCATGTATCCTATCACAATACCGGACAGGAGCATTATCATCATTTTCAGGATCGTCTTTTTCATATTCATTCCATAAACTCAGATCATCACATTTGCCAACACCGGGTTCAGAGCCATTGTGCCACTTCCATGGGAGTGGAGGCAATTCCTATATGAGGGTAGTCCTTAAGGTCATCCCTGCTCTTAAATCCGAATCCGTAGGTTACGGCAATAAAGGGAATGCCTGCTTCTTTTGCACCCTTTGCATCATTGTCGGTATCACCGATAAGAACACACTCTTCCTTCCCTGCTCCCATCTCATTTACACACATCATTACAATATCTTCCTTTTTGAGGACATTGTTGTTGTCTGCCCCATGCATCGGGTCGCAGTATCTGTCAAAGTCATAATGCTTAAGAAGCTTAACGGCATAGTCCTCACGCTTATATGTGGCAACAGCCATTCCTATGCCTCTGTTTTTAAGGGTCCGGCACAGTTCATAGATACCTTCATACGGTTTCGCCTTAAGCAGAGCCCTGTCCTTATAAAACTCACGGAAAACACCCGCACCCATCTGGGCTTCCTCATCACTGAGACCGTATAATCTCTTTAACGAAACCTGGACAGGCGGTCCTATAAAGGACAGCTTCTGTTCGAGAGTAAGCTCACCGTATCCAAGCTCCTTAACCGTATGTTCCACGCTTAACAGAATACCCTCGCTTGTATCCAACAGAGTACCGTCCAGATCAAATATCACATTTTTTATCATATCAATATGTCCTGTTTATAACCCAATTATCCTTCCGGGGTATATTTAATGTTTTCATATTCCTCTCTGTCAAGGAAAGGAGCCATATCATCAAGCGAAGGAGATACGATCCGTCCGTCCGGAAGCACCTTGGAAGATGATTTGGGCTCGAAATTCTGATCCGGATCAACAATGACTTCGCATATGCATGGTCCGTCAGAATCGATCACCTCACTGATGATCCTGTCAGCAGCATCCCCCGAATCCAATCTGCGGTACGGAATCCCAAAGGCTTCCGACAGCTTCCCGAAATCGGGAAAACCAACACCGCTCTCACTGTCTATCCCTACAAAAGGAGGATTAAAAAGATTCCTCTGGGTCTGCCTTATTGACAGATATCCGTCATTATTAAGGATAAAGAGCTTCAGGTTAAGCTTATTATGAGCAACCGTTGCAAGCTCCTGTATATTCATCATCACACTGCCGTCACCGTCAATGCATATCGTGCGCCTGCTGTTGTCGGATACCGCAACGCCAAGTGCTGCCGGAAATCCGTAACCCATTGCCGCACACCCTGAATTGGTGAACATCCTCTGGCCCTGTTTAATTTTAGCAGCCTGGAAGGTGATAACACATGCCGCACCGTTACCGCATATAATTCGGTCATCCTTATCAAGGCGGGCAAACAGATCATCTATGAAAACATAGGGATTGTACATCCTGCTTTCACGGTATTCATCCTTTACCACAGGGAACCTTTCAAGAAGGTCCCTGCACCACTTAACCCATTTATTGTGCTTCTCCTGTTTCTCATAAGGCAGAGCCAGCATCTTATCAAGAAAATCATTTACATCAGCATTTATGGGAAGATCAGCCTTAACGGTGGGCTTATGCAGTTC